>NC_016627.1:4627500-4897678 GCF_000237085.1 Acetivibrio clariflavus DSM 19732
TATAGTATCGGAATAAAAGTTTAGGCAAAAAATTTTTCTTCATATTTTAATAAAAAATTTATGTCCATACAGAAAATGTACCAAAGGGGCATTTATGCCCCGCTAATTTTGTAAGCTTTCAGTTCATTGTCTAAATTACAGCATTTTGTAAACATCAAATAGAATCCTTTAATTAAACTTCAAAAAAAAACACCTTCTTTTATATAATTGTCGGTAAAAACAATTGATAAAAGAAGGTTGGACCTTTTTTAATCTTCTTCCCAATTGTGATAAACATTTTGCACATCGTCTAAATCTTCTAAGTGTTCAATGAGTTTGTCCATTAACTCAATCTGTTTCGGGTCAGTGAGTTTTGTCATGGTTTGCGGTACCATTTCCACTTCTGCCTTGATAAATTCATAACCTTTATTTTCAAGGCCTTCTCTCACCTTTGAAAAGTCCTCCGGTGCAGTAATAATCTCATAGTATTCCTCATCGGTCGAAAAATCTTCCGCACCATACTCAAGGGCTTCCATCATCAGGTCATCCTCATTAATTTTGCCGTTCTTTTCTATAAGGATAACCCCCTTTTTATCAAACATAAAAGAAACACATCCGGTAGTTCCAAGGTTACCGCCAAATTTGTCAAAATAATGCCTTACGTCAGCAGCTGTCCTATTTCTGTTATCAGTCATGGCTTCAACAATAACTGCTACTCCGCCGGGACCATATCCCTCATAAACAATTTCCTCGTAATCGGTATTGTCTACTTCACCGGCAGCTTTTTTAATGCATCTCATAATATTTTCATTAGGCATATTAGCAGCTTTTGCTTTGGCAATAACATCCCTTAATTTTGAGTTGGACTCGGGGTCAGGTCCTCCTTGTCTTACAATAACGGCAATTTCCCTGCCCAATTTGGTAAATATTTTAGCCCTTTGAGCATCAGTTTTTTCTTTCTTACGCTTTATATTGGCCCATTTTGAATGCCCTGCCATAAAACCCCTCCATAAAAACTTTTAATAAAACATTCCTATAAGATTATAATATTAAAATGCTAATTTATAAAGCTTTTTTGACACTTATATTATATTTTATAATGTTTTTTTAAATTATCTATTTACATATTTGGAATTTTTATATAAAATATGTATAGTTTTTATATTCCATACAATTATTATGTTGTTCTTCATACACATTAATCTGTTGCAGATAATACCATATTAAGGAATGATGTTAATTGGGCAAGAGACAAGTTGTGAATGTATACATAAGAATCATTAATATTTTGTTAATTGCAGCACTCTTAGCGTTAAATTTGTGTTATTTCATCGAATCTAAAGAAGTTAACATAGGTTTCAGACGGACGAGTTTTTTTGTCCCAATTGAGTACATTTCATTAATAACAGTTTGCCTTTCTTTGATACTTTTACTTTTAGACATAACCAACTTAATAACCAGCCATTATTTTTACAAAAAAGAAAAAATCCAGGAAAAAGCTAAACTTATCAAATACCAGAAAGCAATTGACGTTCAATACAAATTGTTAGAGAAAATTGCTTCGCTTTATGACAATACTGTCAAATGCACCAATGAAAAATCCGAATTCTTTTATAACATGTCTCATGAGCTAAAAACTCCTATAACAGTCATATTAGGTGCAATTCAGCTTATAGAACAGAACAGGGTGCCACTTGAATATGACCGGCGAAAATCCAGCAAGCACATTGTAACTATAAAGCAAAACTGTTACAGGTTGCTTAGATTAATAAACAACATGCTTGATCTTAGTCGGATTGAATCTGGCTATATAAAATCCAACATGGTTAATTGCAATATAGTATATCTTATAGAAGAAATTTGCCAATCGGTAATACCCTATTCGGATCAGAAATCCATAACCCTTGAATTTGATACTATGGAGGAAGAAATAATTACTGCTGTGGATGTGGATAAAATCGAAAGAATAATACTGAATCTCCTGTCAAACGCAATAAAATATACAAATAAGGGTGGAAAAATTTCAGTCGTAGTATCAAGAGAAGGTGAAAATGTGTATATAAGTGTAAAAGACACAGGTATCGGAATACCGAAAGATAAGCAAAAAAGCGTATTTGAACGGTACCAGCAAGTGGACAGTTCTCTAACCAAAGGAATTGACGGATGCGGTTTGGGTCTATCTATTGTAAAGTCTTTTGTAGAACTTCACGGAGGAAGTATAAAAGTAAATAGCGAACCTAATATGGGCAGCGAATTTAAAATTTCTCTTCCAATTAAGCTTGTCGAGACAACTGACTGCGATACTCCAAAATGTGTAAAAGACAACCAGAGAAGAATAATAGAAGCCATAAATATTGAATTTTCAGATATATATAACATTGCAGCGGAAAATCCTATTAAAGTAGTAAATTCCGCTGCAATGAATAGATGATTTCATCTTTAGTCTATTTCAAGTCTTTCAAAATTTATCTAAGCCTTTTTATAATTCAAAATATATAAATTTAGCTTTTTAAAAGTTAATTTTGTAATTTTAAACAATTATGTTAAGACTAATTTTCCACTTTGCAAATTTTTCAAAAAAATTTAATCAAATTATATAGCTTTATGAAATATATCTTTATGAAAACAGCCCGTGTCTTATAATATCTTTTCAACATTTACATTATCTTAGAGCTACAAGAACACAAGCCTGAACTGCATTAAGTCCCTTTTCTTCTATCAAATCCATTATTTTATTGTTGAAAGTTCCAGGCTGAAGCCATACGTATTTTACACCAACCCTTGCCGCCTCTTCAATCACGCTCTCACCTATTTTAGGAGAAACAACCATATCGATTACTTCCGGAACCTCCGGCAAAGACGACAAGTCCTTATAACACTTATCTCCCTCAATGTATTCGTAATTCGGATTAACGGGATAAACCGTATATCCCCGGGACTTCAGTTTCTTATAAATCATATTCCCATATTTCTCAGGATTGCTGTTAGCTCCCACTACAGCCCATACTTTTTTACTGAGCATTTCTTCTTCCAACATTCTGTCATCACTCCTTTCTATAAAATAAGTTTGCCATCTAAGTCCAATGTTATGTATGTCTCATCGCCAATTTCAACAATTGCCCTTGCATTTGTAACTTCTGTCACCAGTTTACTGAAGTTTTCAATTTCATCCACATACACAAAAACTATCAATTCTACATCCTGTTCATATATTATGTCTTTTATTGTATAACCTTTTGAAAGGAGAAAACTTTGCAACTTTCCAAATATTGTATACTCAACAATTATTCTCACTTCTTTGCAGAGCCTCTTTATAACAATACCGGCTTTTTCAATTCCCAAAGCTGCACTTTTTCCGTAAGCACGAATAAGACCTGCTGCCCCCAGTAAAGTTCCTCCAAAATAACGTGTAACAACCACCACAATATTTTGAACATTCATTCTCTTTATAACTTCCAGCGTCGGAAGACCAGCAGTCCCGGAGGGCTCACCGTCATCACTGTATCTTTGTACAATATTATTACCACCAATAAAATAAGCATAAACATTATGTGTGGCATCCCAATACTTTGTTTTCAGCTCATTTATAAAGGAAACTGCCTCTTCCTCACTCGCCACCGGCTTCACGTGAGCTATAAATCGCGATTTCTTTTCTTCAATTTCACAAACTGCTTCATTTAAAACCGTTTTATACTCCTTTTCCAAATTAACCACCTTTATCATATTTGTCTTTTTATTATAACCCAGTCCTTTGCTCACACACAACATTTTAGCAAATTATACCAATAATGTTTATAATAATTTTACAAAAAATTCATAGAACCCATAATAAAATAGTGTATAATATTATTAGGACATATTCTAAGGGGGATTATTATGCTTCGTTTTATTAAAGAAATTGCCAGTTGGACCGCGTATATACTATCTGCTGTTGCAATCGGCTTGGCTATAAATACTTTCGTTTTTCAACCGACCCAAATCGTTGGATGTTCCATGGAATCCACCTTCTATGAAAATGATAAAATAATGGTAAATAAGCTCATTCATACTTTTCGTTCCGAGCCCGATTACGGCGATATTGTGATTATCGACAGCCGTGTAAATCGAGACAGGACCATTAAGGACGATTTGATGGATAGTCTTAAATATAATGCCATAACCAGCATGTTTACCAAAGAAAAGCAGGATGTTTTGTGGATAAAGAGAGTTATTGGAAAAGCAGGAGACACATTGGAGTATATTGACGGCACCTTGTACAGAAACGGAGAAGCATTGCAGGAAGATTATATCAAAGAGCCTATGCGTTTTTTCCCCGAAGGAAAAGTTGTTGTGCCCGAAGGTTGTATATATGTTATGGGAGATAACAGAAATGCAAGCTTAGACAGCCGAATGATTGGGGCAATTCCTCTTGATCATGTAATCGGTAAGTTTGCTTTCAAATTTAATTGAAGTTTTTGATATATATTTAAAGGACTTGTTGAAAATATAATTTCGCAAAAACCTGTTTTACTTAATTATATTTTAACTATAAATGCTTTACAAACAATCAAAAGTCTTTTATCGTATAAGGCCACAAGTATTTATTAAACATACTCATGGCCTTTTTTATTCAATATTAAATAAATTACAGACTTCTTTCCAATCATTGACCAATTTTTGCAATTTTTCGGCTATGAGAATGTTAAATTCAAATTCATCGAATCCTAGTTAAATTGTTCCATTTGCTTATATTTCGTAAAAGATAAATTAACTAATGACTTATCCTGATTGTATTTCATCAAATTCATGGCTTCTTCAACATTTACAAAGGCACTGTTATTTTTTATATTTTCTTCGTTAACTTTATCATTGCGGGATTTCATAATATACCAGGTAACTTTGTTTAAGAATGGTGTTTGACGTGTCATTGGAAAGTATGTACATTCGTAACTTGTTTGACCGGCGTTAGATATTATTTCCGCCTGAATTCCGGACTCTTGACTGATTTTATTAAGGGCAACTTCATTTGGTAATTCTCCGTCGCGTAGTTGCTCTCGTGGAAGTACCCAGCCATCTTCACACTTTCGAAGGAGTACCTTGTTTCCAGAGAATACAACTCCGCCTGCAAAGCTCCTTACCAACATAGCAAAAACCCCTTTCTTTATAAAATTGGATTGAGAGGAATAAAATAAGGAAAATAAATTATATTCCTTATAATATATTATAATACTATATTGGTAATTTTTATTCAACGATATTTAAATATATTTACAAACTATCGAAAAATTACTATCCGATAATCGATTACTTTATACTGCAAGGACATTCAAACGCTTTTATATAATTTGATTTCGATTTTAACATTGAAACTCTAATATAAACACCTTTTTCATCATAAATTTTTTCAAGTATTTTTCCGTTTTCATGAACATAGGATATTGCCCAACCCTCATGGTAAGGAATAAGCAATTCCATTTCCTCTTCCTCAAATCCTAAAGCATCAGCAACTGCTTTAAGCAATACATCAATTCCCTCTAAAGTAACAGCGGAAATTTCCACCACGCTTCCCAATGGATTTAAAACAGGAGGTCTCTGTCTTTGAGTAAGAAGATCCACTTTATTTAAAGCCATTACAACAGGTTTGTTTAATGCACCCAATGAATTTAAAATATTATTCACAACTTCAATCTGCTCTATTGATTCTTCATTTGTAATATCCACCACATGAATGAGTATATCGCCATATACAGCCTCTTCCAAAGTGGACTTAAAAGCCTCCACCAACTCATGAGGCAATTTTCTGATAAAGCCAACTGTATCAACCAAAATAGCATCCCTGCCGTTTGGAAGCTTAAGTCCTCTGGCTGTTGGATCCAAAGTTGCAAAAAGTTTGTCCTCCGCAAAGACATCGGATTTGCACAATGCATTCATAAGAGTGGATTTTCCGGCATTGGTATAGCCAACTAAAGCTATAACAGGCAAAGAATCCTTGTCCCTCGTTTTCCGCATAAAATTTCTACGCTTTTCAACCTTGGAAAGTTCATCTTCAAGGTAGCTAATCCTTCTTCTAATGTGCCTTCGGTCTACTTCCAGCTTTTTCTCACCCGGGCCTCTTGTCCCAATACCTCCTCCAAGCCTGGAAAGCTGATTTCCTAGGCCGATAAGTCTTGACACCCTGTACTTTAACTGGGCTAATTCCACTTGAAGCTTTCCCTCTCTTGATCTGGCCCGTTGAGCAAATATATCCAAAATAAGAGTTGTCCTGTCAATTACTTTTATACCTACAACTTCTTCAATATTTCTCAGTTGAGCCCCGGAAAGTTCATCATCAAAAACAATCATGTCAGCATCTAAAGCCTGCCTTATTAAACTTAGTTCCTCCAACTTCCCTTTTCCGATATAATAAGCCGAATCTCTTTCCGATCTTTTTTGCAGCACTTTCTTAACTACTTGCCCACCGGCTGTCCGAACCAATTCTTCCAGTTCATCCAAAGATCTTTCCCCTTCGCTTTTTCCGTTTATGATTTTGCCGGTTGAAGTTTCAAGTCCAACAATAATTGTCCTTTCAACGTCTGTTTTATTTTCATGAAGTATAGTCCCGGCAGCCCTATCCGTTTCCTCAATAACGTTCCAAAGGCCATTAATTTTTTTATCATGGATCTTATAGGGGCCGTAAACATGGTACTTGTCAAATTCGTTTCTTTCAGATCTTACAGGTATTGCAACAAAAATTTCTGTTATATTCCCATTGCTTACACCTACTGCTGCCATGGCATCAAGTCTCAAATTGAGCATGGAGTTTATATCCACAAGAGATACCATGCCGACACCATTCGGATGAGTATGAATACATCTTATCCCTGAAAGTCTTGACTTATCTCTCCTGCCTTTTACTTCAGGTAGTGCTACAGTACTGCTGTCTCCTACACTAATATCAACAATATTCCCTTTTCTATCTAAAAAAACCGAAATTTCACGGTTTATTCTGCTGCTTATA
This sequence comes from Acetivibrio clariflavus DSM 19732, assembly GCF_000237085.1. GTDB lineage: Bacteria > Bacillota > Clostridia > Acetivibrionales > Acetivibrionaceae > Acetivibrio > Acetivibrio clariflavus. The sequence goes on from NC_016627.1 coordinate 4,634,456, forward strand.
TTGGATATTGCCTCTGTCAGCTCCGGCGGAATAAAATCATTTCCATCCGTCTGTATATTCAAGAGAGCTTCCAATTCACCAATAACAGACTTTTTCAGAGAATCCAGATTGCCATTGATGTATATATTACCCACCCCTTTTTTTATTCTTTTCTATCAATATTTCATTCTAACAGAATTATTTTTATCATTCCAGTCTCTTTTTATATTGCCGGAACCATAATCAGTCCACAAATCCTAAAACTTGTTTCGATACCATAATAAAAAAACTCGGAGCTGCATGCCCACGAGTTAAATACTAAAATTTTTAACTATTGTATAGTTTCAACATACCAACGGTCGTCCTCTGAATACAAATACATCTGTTTGCCCTCAACCCGGCATGTATATCTCAGACCTTTTCCATCAGCTTTCAATGTCGCATTTCTCCTCACATCAATAACTCTATCGATACTGGATACTTGTCCGTTTCCCCATTGGATCTCTATAGGAACTTTTCCGCCTTTATCGGTATATTGTACAAGCACATCTACAATAACTTTACCCATAAAAGAAAACCTCCCTCTGAAATTAAAATCAATACTATGTTTTCTTCTACCGGATTCAAACCCAAAGTTTATTTGTTCTCTCTCCTTTTTCCGTTTTAGTAACTCCAGATTATGTTATATATAGCATCAAAAATTTCAAGAATCGGAACTAACAGCAATATAATTATGTAATCAAAAAACCGAGGTCTGACGAGTTATAAAATTGCTATATGCTTTTTCAGATTCTAACACACCGCAGAGAATCCAATAATCTATGAAAATATTCCCAAAACCTTATCGGCAAATTTTTGAATAACTTAAGTCATTACTTAGTAATATTTCCATATGAGTATGAATAAATGTAATTTTAATACCGAACATATGTTCGACATATACATTATATGACATATTTAAGTCATTGTAAAGTATAATTTTTTAATGGGAAATAGAACTGCAAAGCTGGTTATATCCATATTAAAGGCTCTATACGTATAAGTATAAAATCTTTCAACATTAATATAATTTGTATAAAAAGAATTTTCTCATCTGAAGCCAAAACACTTTGAATAAATTTTCTTTTTACAAAAAAACATACTTTCTATGATAGGATTATAATCATAGAAAGCATGTTACAGGACTTTTATACATTATATTGCTTTTCATAAGTTGGAAAAATCAGTCTATTATAAGCTTTTGACAGTTTCCCTTACTACTAATGGCAACTACTCAACTTTTGATTTTACATAATTAATAAACTCTTTTGCAGAAAGATTTTTTATAAAAAGCTTTAAATATGGTAAAACACAAATCAAAAGAGTTTATGGGAAATAGTTTAGATATATATAAAGTCAAATAAAAATTTTCTAAAAAGGATTAAACGTAAAGACGGTAAAAATCAAGACAAAAAAAAGGTTATAGATAAAACTTATTTAATACAAAGAATTATCCAAACCCTATTACATGTAACTTGCAATAATAGAATTTTTACAAAAAGGGAAATTGACTTTTACAAAGTCCCTTCCTCTATTTTATCTGACCCCGGTAGAACCGAATCCTCCGCCCCGGTCATTACCTATACCTTTAACCGAATCAACTATGGTAAATTTCATTTTAGGTACAACCTGCAATACAATTTGAGCTATCCTGTCACCTTTTCGAATGCGGTATGTACCTTTGCAATTTCCCTTTGAATCAATAGTAAAAACTTGGTCACCAAAAGCACTCTCTGAAGTATTGGTCATTATAATTCCAAGTTCATCTCTATAACCGCTGTCAATTGTTCCAGGTGAATTTGAAAGCCTGAGCGGTGTATTATATGATATTCCGCTTCTGGGCCTTACCTGAATTTCATAACCATCGGGTATGGCCAGCTTTATTCCTGTAGGAACAATAACCGTTTCACCCGGTGCAATTAATACCTCCTCTGCGGCACATACGTCCATGCCTGCATCTCCTTCTTTTGCATAGGCCGGTACAACTGCGCCTTCTCTGCATATCTCTAAAAAAACTTCAACCTTTCCTTCCATCACAGCACCTCCATAAATACAGAACATATAAATAATACCATTTTCAACAATCACCCATTACAAATTCATTTTTATACTCCTCTAAAATAGTGCCCCCTTGTAAATCCTCGTTTTTTTACCCTATCAATTAATTCTTCATGAGAACTCAGAGCCTTCTTTCCGGATTCAATCAAATCCCTGTGCAAACGGACAATTCCGTTCATCTCTTCAGCTGTTTCATCGGTAAAGTTCAACCGGATTATATCTACACCTGCATCCTTTATCTTGTCAATATTCTCCTCTATAAGCAAAACCTTTGAGTTGAAAACGGTACTTCTGCAGTCTATTCTATCACATATAACAGGGAATTTCTCTCCCATTCTGTCTTTCAAACAGTATTCACTTTTCTCACAAACACCACTGCACTTTGTCTTTGAATCAAAACCTCCGATAACACTTCCTACAGGACAATACTCGCTTGTCATAAGAGGAATCCTTCCATATACTATTACCTCTTTTGATAGCCCTGCAATATCGGCAAGATTTCTAATCTGATTTAGTGTCAGTTCAACAGACAAAGTTATGCCCTTTAACCCTAACTGGGCAAATTGTTCTAAAGAAGAGCTGTTAAAGCAATTTAAAGAGTAATCCCCCATGATATTAATGTGGGAAGGATATTTATCCCTATTTACATGCCCAATATTTCCGACAAGCAGCCCATCTGCACCTAAATTTATAAATTCCGGGAGCTTTGACCTTATTAGCTTATCATAATTTCCCCTCGTTATAGAAGGTATATAAATATACACTTCCTTATTTTTTAAGTCAGAAATCACTTGATTTGCTTTTTTGTTTAGCGATGCACTCAAAGGAATATACAGCCTGTCTATATCCAAACTTCCATAATCTATATTTTCATCAAATCTGTATATACATGCAGAAAGCAAAATTTTTTTATCTTTATTTCGATAATTTCCCGGGAAATACATCACACGCTTTTCTTTTTCAGCAAAATCATCCGACAATTTTCTTGAGTATTTTGCAGCCCTTTTCAATTCCAAATGTTCCAGGGCATTGCGCCGTAAATTATTGATTTCACTTATAGGTAATGATAGATTTTCTTCAACCAAAACATCAATATCTATAAATTCAAAGGGAGTTTGTCCCGTTTTCGTCACCTGCTCCATTACCCTTTCCTTTGTAAGGGGCCTGTTCAAAGCATCTTCTGCATCTACTGAACCGATAACCGACACAATATTTCCCAAATCATCTCTAACAGTTAAGCCAGCAGGTTTATTTTTTCTAATTTCAATTTTCCCGTAAATAGGTACTCTCCTGTAAAACTTCCCGGATATACTTTCCAGAGCGGTATTATTAAGCCTTTTGTCGGAAGTTTTATATACTTTGTTGTCCTTTGATATATTTCCCTTTATATTTTTTATAGTTACAATATCTCCGGCTTTAGCGCTTTCCACCCTTTTCCCGTTTACTTCAAGACCGGTTACCACTGTACCGGGGCTTTGTTCTTCTCCATTCCAGATTTCTATTCCGTCACCTATTGCAAGGTCAGTATTTATAGTTAACTTAACGGCAAAGGAAGACCGGTCGTAGGAAATCACCTTCCCCAAGTAAATACCCCAGTTTTTCGGTTTTTCATAGCTCATCATAGTACTTCCCGTCTTACCCTCAAGGTATCCTCTTGAAAATCCTCTTCGATTGAATACCTGGGAAAGCTCCTTAATATCGCTGTCGTCGACAACATATTTCCCATTTGTACCACTTTCGTTTTTTATAACATGTTCATCGAGATACTTCCTGTAAGTTCTTGTAACAACCGCAACATACTCAGGACCCTTCATCCTTCCTTCAATCTTTAAGGATTTAACACCTGCCTCCTTGATTTTGTCCAGTATTTCAATACTGCATAAATCTTTAGGACTCATAAGATATAATCCTTTGTTTCTGCTTACCGCTTTATCCGATTCTTTTTCCACAAGTTCATAGGGAAGCCGGCAAGGTTGTGCACATTTTCCTCTGTTACCGCTTCTTCCGCCAATTATACTGCTCATAAGGCATTGACCCGAATAAGATACACATAAGGCACCATGAATGAAAATCTCTATCTCAGTAAATGTTTTGTCGGTTATATCTTTAATTTCTTCCAAGGAAAGCTCTCTGGCCAGCACAATCCTCTCAAACCCCATTCTGCTTAAGACTTCCACTCCGTCCAAATTGTATATTGTCATCTGTGTACTTGCATGAACAGGAACATCAGGGAAAAGCTGTTTTATAATCCTTGCAAAACCCAAGTCTTGAACAATTACACCATCTATTCCTGCAAGATATGCTTCTTTAAAAAAACGCACACCCTCCAAAAGTTCATTGTCGGACATAAGGGTATTCATTGTAAGATACAATTTTACGCCTCTGACATGGGCATAACGAATAGCTTCTGTAATCCTTTCAATGTCGAAGTTTGAAGCAAACTGCCTTGCATTAAACAATTTTCCTCCAAGATAAACTGCATCTGCCCCGTTTTCCACTGCTGCCAAAAATGATTCCCAATCTCCTGCCGGTGCCAATAATTCTATTTTGTCCATACTCACTAAATCTCCTGTTAAAACTTATATAACTATAATCACTGTAACATACCAATAAAAGAGTATACACCAAACTCTTTAGTTTTCAAGGCCTTTACCCTGTTTGTCCAAATTCCCATAATTGTCAAAAAGATTTAATATCGCCGGTGTAATATCAATTAACGATTTTATATTTATTGAATCAATTTTTTCCCTATTACCTAATATCACCGTGGGAACTTTATTAAATGTATGGGTTTTGACCGATAAATCCTCAATATTACCATGGTCACTTGTAATAATTATAAAGTCTTCCTCAAGATCCACAAGCTTTATCAGTTCTCCCAAAAAGCTATCAATAAGTTCTATATTTCCAACTGCTTCTTCCATATCCATTTTATGTCCTATAACATCTGTCAAAAAATGCTCAAACATGGTAAGATCATATTCCCTGCTCAGATTATAAAGCCTTCTTGCTGCATCAGACGGCGATATGGTGCTCTCTACATAGCCCTCCTCTGCAAGAATCTTACCGGTTATATCATGATATAATCCTTTTCCCAACTTATAATCTTCCAAAGTCCTGCAGCTCAAGCCGCTCTCTAACGTCATAACAGTAGTTACCGAAGGTTTATACTCTTTTTCTTTCGGGTCGAGAATTCTGCTGAGGTACTCAGGTCTGTATACATTTGCATTTGTGACCGTAAATCCCCTTTCCAGCAATTCCTTAAACAAGTTACTGTTTTTTATTATATTTCTTAAAGCTTCAGTAGGTTGCCCGTGTAAATGCCTCCCTAATACTTTGGATGCATTAACTCCTGTAAAAATTGAAGTCTGTCCGGTTGCACTTTGTGGAAGACCTGCCACTTCAAGACACGCATCGGTTGCTATAAGCCTTCCCCTTTTTATGATATAGTCCCACGTAGGAGTATTGGCCTTATAGATGGGATTTTTTCGTTCGTCTACCTCGCCTAAGCCAAATCCGTCTATAAATATAAATATCAGTTTCATAATTAATCACCAAGAGCGCAATATTTATTATCTCATTATTATATTATTTATCATCATGGACTTTTTCTTTAAAAAATCTTACCTTGAAAAGTTTTTATATAGTATTCTAGAAATCCGTACTGTTTATAAATCAAAGTCCATTACGAAACTCTAAAGCTTTTTAGGAAGTGAACACTGTCTTAAATAATCATAATTCTGAAAGGTTAATGGTGAAGTTTTCTATAATATCTTCCAGTAAAACAGTTACATATTAAGTTTTCCCATAAAAAAAGCGCATAAAGGCGCTATTCATTTCTTCTTTACTATTTATCAAAATATTTCCCTACATTCAAATAGATTCAATTCACAATTATTTGATGCATTACTTGATTATAGCCTGGTTCTTGTAAGCTTCTCCAAAGAATTCCTAACCTCATTGAGTTCTGCTTCTCTTTTAGCTAATTCAAGCTGTAGATTGGTATTTTTGTTACTTACAATGGCATTTTCGTTCAGCAGCCTGCGATTTTCTTCCTTTAATCTCTCAATCTCTTCCTTTGCTTCTTTAAGTTCTTTACTCAAGTTTACTACATTTTCACATGCCTTAAAGTAATCATCTGCAACATTAATTGCTGAAAGAACAGAAGCCATAGAAGTACTGAGTTTGTTGTTAAGGCGCATTATTTCATTTATTTTTTTGTCCATATACAGCGCAATTTTCTGTATATATTCCTCAGACTCATCTCCTACCAAAATGTAGTCTTTACCTGCTATTCTAACCTCCACCTTGTTTTTCTCCGCCACAAGTACCAGCTCCTTCAAAAATTAACTCCTAATCCATTAGGCATAGACACATTTTCTTATATTATACTATATTTCGTCATAAAATCATATAATTTTAGCATAATAATTTACTTTTATGAAAGGTCATTCTTATCAAAAGGATGTATATATTGCCTCCTCATTAATTTTATAAGCCTATATTAATTTATAATTTTTACTACCTAAAGTATTCCCTGTTTTATTGCATTGGTAAACCTAATTTTTAATTATTAAATCAACTTTCGCACGTGAATAATGTGCACTGAACATTGAAAAATCAATAGATTTGGGCAATAAAAAAGTACAAGAACCCCCTTCTATGTGATATAATAGAAGTACCCAAACCCTATTAAATCGACAATTTGGAGGTTCTTGAACATGTCTATTGTATCACAGAAGGTTAAGGAAGAAAATAGATTTTCTTTGACAGTTGATAACTTTTTCAAAATGTTTTCTGTAGGCTATCTGTTAAAAAAGTCAAACGCATATAAAGATAAAGGTATTCCTTGTCTTACGGTATTCAAAGTACTGTTTGAACTTGTTTTTACAGGCAAAAATCTGTTTATGAACTATAAAGCAGAAAGCTTTGATATACCATTTGCAAGGGATGTGGTCTACAGATTCTTAAATTCCATACATATCAACTGGCAAAGATTTTTATATTTGCTTTCTGCAAAGGTCATAAATCATCATATCGATAGATTAACGTCAGATGAACGGGTTGATGCCTTTGTAATTGACGATTCCTTCTACAGTAGGACAAGAAGCAAGTCAGTTGAGCTTTTAAGTTGGGTCAAAGATCATGCTGACGGCAATAAGAATAAAAAAGGCTTTCGTATGCTTACACTTGGTTGGACAGACGGTAATTCATTTATTCCTGTGGCCTTCAACCTTTTAAGTTCAACAAATCCAAGGGTTTGCATTAATCCAGCGAAAAATACTATAGATAAAAGAACCGTTGGTTTTAAACGCCGACAGAATGCCTTAGCCACTTCACCGGAATCTGCTCTGTCTATGCTGGAACAAGCAGTTGCTACCGGTATTAAAGCAAAATATGTTTTATTTGACAGTTGGTTCTCCTTTCCGGCTACTATTATCAAAATTTGTAAGATGAATCTTAATGTGATAGCTATGGTAAAGGATACTCCCAAGATTTACTATAACTTCAATGGTGAAAAAAATCATTGAGAGAGATATACCGAACTGTCAGGAAACGTAGAGGAAGATCAAAATACCTTGCTTCAGTTATGGTAGAATTACACGATAAAGAAGGAAACCACATTCCAGCAAAAATTGTCTTTGTCCGTGACCGAAGAAACAAGAGTAAATGGCTAGCTCTCATATCTACAGATACTAGTCTTCCCGAAACAGAGATAATCAGGATATACGGAAAACGCTGGGACATAGAGGTATTCTTCAAGATGTGTAAGTCATACCTTAAGCTGGCTAAGGAATTTCAAGGTCGTTCTTATGATATGATGGTTGCCCATACAACTATTGTTTTTTCAAGGTACATTATGTTAGCGGTTGAGAACCGCAATAATACTGATTTACGCACTATTGGTACTTTGTTCTACTATTGCTGCGATGAACTTGAGGACATTAAATTCCATGAGGCACTGCAGCTTATAATAGAGGCTTTAAAAACTACTTTACAGGAAAAACTGCTTTTGACAAAGGAAACAGTCAACGAGTTTCTCAACTACTTTGTCACTTGTTTGCCTGTTCATATCAAGGCAAAGCTATCAGTTGTTTCCTGCGAAAGTTGATTTATTAAAAATAAAAGGCAGGAGTCTAAGCTTATGCCTAAACTCCTGCTATAAAAATTACCAATCAGCTATTAAAAATCTTTGCTTATTCCGAGTAAGTACGATTTCATCTTAGCATAGTCGATTGAGTTGACATCGCCATTCTGGTCAACATCTGCTGCTTTAAGCGCATCTCCACTTAATTTGTTAATACCTAACAAATGTGCTTTTAACAATGCATAGTCAATTGAATTTATGTCACCGTCAAAGTTAATGTCACCAAGTTTAATATCTCCAGTTTCTCCACCGCCACTTCCACCTTTTGGTGGTTTATAACCGAATATTTCAGCTATACCTAAAGCAACAGCATAGTCAACTTGGTGCCAGAATCTGTGGAGAGTATATTCAAACGGTATTCCTTGCTCAGCCTGTTTTTTGAGTCCTTCATACCAAGGATCGTCCTTGTATTTTGAACGAATGTCTATGAACTTAACGCCTTGCTGGATAACGTCACCGTTAGGCATTTTTCCTGTCCAACCGGCAGGAATAAATACTTCCTGTGTGAATATACGGTTAAGTGATTCATTAGTCTCTTTTACACCTACTCCGTATTGGTCACGGCATGTATCCCATACTACTTGTAACATAGCCAATGCTTTATCAGCAGCTTTCTTTCCAAGTGTAGTATTTCCATTCCATCTCTGAGTAGCTTGATCGTAGAATAAGAAAGCGTTGGCGAGTGAGCCTGTAATACCTATATCATTACCGTAATTTACTACTTTACAATGCAAGTTGTTATTTGAAGGCTTAGTTCCTCTCCATGTATCAGGCTGTCCTGACCATTCCAATGTAGCAGGTATCTTCCATGTACCAGCTTCTATATCAGCTTCACATACAGACTCTGCCCAAGCAACCCACTTGTCGCAGATTTCTTTAGCCAAGGAATCACCTGTTTCATAGTAAACTTCACACATACGCTGCATTGACCATGCCTGCATACCGAACCAGTTGTTACTTGGTGGGTCTGCATAAACAGGAGCATAAGTATAAGCCATATCATAGAAGGTTGAAGCACCATTATATGATTTGTATTGTCCACCAACTGAGTTTGTAACACCACCAGCTATAGCACCCTCAGCAGATTGCAACCAAGCATAAAGTTCAACCTGTCTCTTGAAGCTTGAATTCCAGTCTTTTGCACCATTTGCAGACTTAGGTTTCAAATCAGGATCATTAGCCAAAGCATAAGCAGCCAATGGAGCTTGATAACCCCAGTGAACATGGCTACAACCTATCTTCCATGACCAGTCACCTGCTATAGCACCACCCCATGCGTAGTACCAAGCCAAGAGATAGTGGCATGAATCGTATCCGCTTGCAGGAGTCTTTCCTTGTGCTCCAATTTTCATGAAGTACTTGTCAAACATTGAATATCTCAAATAGTCTCCGAGTTTTGCAGCTTTTGCATTGAGTGTACTTAAGTTCTGGCCTTGCTCTTTTGCCCATTTATTTGCCCAGTACTGAACCTGTATCAAACGTCCGTCTGCGTCTGAAGCAATAGTAAATGCCCATTTAGGTTGAGTTTCTCCTGCAGTAAACAGATCGGAGAATCCTTGTCTTCCACCGTATTTAAACTCTTCTATTGATGGATGCGGAACAGTTTCGAAAACTGATTCCTGCTCACCTCTCTGATATGTATTTATAAATGTACAATTAGTGCCAGTACCATATCCATACCAGTTGTCAACGTCTACCAACCAGTGCATACCATACATTGCATAGGTATTGTATGCAGATACAAGTTCCTGGTGGATTGGGTCTTGCCCAACGGTAACATTTGATTGAATTTGTGCCGGATAATCATCTGGAAGTGGGAACTCATCAGCATAACCGGCAGGAGAAGATGGGTTATATCTGTTCATACCCTTCTGGATTGACTCTGATGGAATGAAATATTTTTCAACTACATTCCAAGCTTCTGTCAAACCAGACCATTTTCCGTTAAGTTTTCCATTTACAGCTTCCAACCATGCATAATAACTTGCAGCTTCACTGGTTGATTCATGACCGTAATCAGGCGCTTCAACACACAGTGTCTCAACTGAGTGATAAGGTATACCTTCAGAGTCAAAGTATCCATTTGCCGGATCATGAATTTTGTTATACATGTAATTAAATCTGTCTTTAAAAGTGTCAGAGTCAGCTTTTACCTTTGCTGCCGGCTGAATAGACGATGCCAATAAAGCAAAAGCCAATAAAAACATTGCAGTTTTTTTCATGTTTTTAATATCCTCCCTTCAGAAATTAAAAAACTAATAATTATTCCCACTGCTTTTGCAAAAAAAGCATTTCACAAAAGCATTTCAGGACAAGCGAACTTAAAAAGGTCTTGCACTTTCCGACATACCTATCGAGTCAATCAAAGTTGAAATTTTTATTATCGTTTTAGGACGAAATTCACCTCCTGGAATATAATGAACTTCTATAAAAAATCAAAACTATAAATAAAGTTAACCAATTAACTTAGCAAAGCACAAAACTATTCCTGTTATCGTTGATAAAGTAGGGTGTCACTTCAGATACAACAATGATTTGGTGAGATGCTTGTGAAATGAATTTCTAAAGATACACTACAAGTAAAATACAAATTTAAATACTACAATTTGTTCTAAGCGAACCTCGCTTGTTATCCAATCCCTAACAAAACAATCTATATTAATCTTTTAAATCTTACTGTGCCACCTCCAAAGGATATACCCTGTAAAAAGATACTCGGCGTTTATTCTTTTTGATTAAAAAATATTAATAACATTATCGTTATTCTCTATATCTATTCGATGGTATTATAATTTTTTAGGGGGCATTAAAGAAAATTTTTTATTAAATTTTTTCAGCTTTTTATTTTAAAAAATTCACCTTATTAGATAAATAAACCTTTTATTGCAAAACATCCTAATAATAAATAATACCCTACAATATTATAATAGCATTTACTCCTGCCTTTTTCAAGAAATACTTTAACCATAATGTTCCTAATTATTTGTACAACTTTAATAAGGTTCAATTCCCCATACAAGTTTATCGGAAATATATACGGTCATCTTATCCCAATAGGAAAAAGTCGAATTTCCCTGCAAAAATGACCAATCATCTTCCTGATTGAATTCAGTCCAATCATCTCTTGTAATTGCACCAAATACCCAAGCAGCATCTCCGGGAGGTATACTGCCCTTTTCAAAAGTCACTTCAAGGTATTTGTGGGAAGAATCGGATTGTCTAATGTTATAAACTTTTCCCTTGACATCATTCTTCTCATCTCCCAGGCTGTAAAAATAAACTGCAAAATTGATATTTTTATAGTCATCTTTAAAATAATACCTTACTTTTACATTCCTTAAATCAATATACGAATTGCCTGTATTTTCAATAACAAAGTCCCAACGTATAGCTTTGCTGTAAAGGCTCTGTTGTTCATTGTAATGCTTTAGCTTAAGTATTTTATTCCCTTCAGAGGCGCTTCGATGATCTGAATCCTTGGTCGGTTGAGCTGAAGAATCAGACACTGCTCCACTGTTTTGGCTGTTCCTCGGCAGCTCAACCAATGTAGATATCGGAGTCGGTGTAACAATATTCTTCGGTGTTTGTTCGGAATCGGCCGTTTCTTCCGGAATCAATGCATTGGCAGGATTGCTCTCAGATCCTTTAGTGCCTTGAGCCGAACTTTCAATTTCTTTTTCCTCAATAATTTTCATCAAATCGGATATCTTCATTGAATTTATTTTATCAATTGATATATTTTCCCCCAATTTGTTCAATTTTAGATACAAATCATATTTGCCCATTGAAATATCATACCTAAGGGCCGCCTCCCTCACCTCAGAAGCTATCCTTAATGTTTTTCCGTCAATATTACTGTCAAGCCCCTCTATTTCTCTTTCTATTTCATTAAGCAGTTTATCTATATCTGAAAAGCTGGAATTACCGTTCGTACCAGCCTTTTTATTTTCGTCCATTAAAGAAGCAGAAATTAATATATCAGTCTTTTCTTTTGCATCTATATAGCCACGCTTTTTTGACTCTTTAACAATTTCCACTACCACAACCTCAATAGGCTTATGTTTTACATTGATATCACCAATCAATTTAGCTGCATCGTCATTTAAAGCAATCGCTTTTATTACTTTGTAATTCTCATCAATACCGAATTCCATGCTTGGATTTATATCAACAGCTACGTAGCCATATATGTCAATGTTGACCGGCATTATTCTTAAAAATGCCAGTATTAAGACACATACTGCCGCAAGTCCTACACCTATAGAGGCAAACTTGTAATATTTTTTTCCAAGCCGGCAGATATCTTCATCATCAAAGGCAATCTGCTGACCTAAAAAAATATCTTCACGTCTTCGTATCATAACAAAATTTCCGTCTCGAGTTAAAACAACAGCCTTGTCATTTTTTATGTCATATACAATTCCGTAATTATTCACCCCTTTTCCCTCCCTTCTCGGCAATACTTAAATAACTCTTTGAAATTTCAAGGTTGCTCTTTAAAATCAGACACACTGCGATTATATACTTTCTATGCCTTCCTATAGTTCTTCCATGAACACCGGCTCTTCTCTTAAGGTCATTTCTTGGAATATTTTTGTATTTATACAATTGTCTGAACAATTCCTCATCATTGGCAAGAATTGAAGCTATTTTAAGGCATAATTCCCTTGAATCTTTGTGTTTGGGTACGTTTAAAATCAAATCCTCCAAACTTATTCCAAACTCTCTTAATGTTTCCTTATATTCAATGATTTCATCTATCTGCTCAATATCTTCAAAGCTCTTATCATGAACAGAACTTACATACTTTTCAAGGAACTCAGTTTCATCTTCAAAATATGAAAAGGGAATCTCTTTGTTTCCTTTGTCCTTTCTCATATGGTCGATCAAACGTTTTTTTATAACATGTTCACTAAACAGCAGAAAGTTATAGTTTTTTGTCAAGTCATAGCAATCTATTGCTTCATTGAAAGCAGATAATACAATACTGTATTCATCGCTATTGTTTACATCAATATACTTTCCGGTAAAATTCGATGCAATTTTCAATATGAAAGGAGTATACTTCGCTAAAAACTCTTCTCTTAAAAGGTTATCGCCTTCTTTTATAAGTCTAAGCGTAGAAATGAATTCATCATTAGAAGGCTTATCGCTTAATCTGTTCATGCCAAATTTTGAGAGATTTACCTTCAACTACATCCTGCTCCTTTCATAATAAAAATTCGCAAAAATAAATAATTTGGTATCCACTCTTAATTAAAGATTTATCCCATTTCCTTACTATAGAGTAAGTTTACAAATTTATAATCCCAAATTTCAATGAATTATTCAAAAATGTTGGTATCACACAAAACAACCGTCCTGCATTTATACTTACAGGACGGATTATTCGAAGCCATAAAGTATTGTTCCTGCAGTCAAAACAGTTGTATTTTGCCATTATTGCCTGACAACTAATACTTGCAGCCAAAGCTAAACTTCTTAATTTCCATAGCAGTATCATTTCTGAATTAATTTCAATCAGACATCTATGCTGTATAAAACGTATACTAATAATAAACAAATATAATTATTAAAACAAATAAGAGGTGCTTTAACAATGAGAAAATTATATCTTTCCAATAAAGATAAAAAAATACAAGGTGTTTGCGGAGGCATAGCCGAATATCTTGGCATTGACTCTTCTATTATCAGGATTATTTGCGTGTTGCTTGCCTTTGCTTCCTTTGGTTCTGCAATACTGGCGTATATTGCTTGTTGCTTAATTATACCAGAAAAACCGTACTCAAGTGACTGGTAATTATATTTGGCTTAAATCAGAATTTCTCCGGTAAATTTTCGACAGCATAGCATTAATCTATATTACAACGTTTATTACTTAAAATACTAAATAAAGCCTTTTTGACATTGTTTCCTAATTATTTCCGGTGGCATTGTAACAGCTTTTTTGTTTGGCATTACCGAATATATTCTTTACAATGCCACAGTTTATATTCTGTATTATATTCGCTATATATTATTTGTCACTGTTTTATGGCTCGCATCATCTTAATTCCATCATTTTTGAAATATCCTTTACACTCTCGGAAAAGGCTTCTACGTTCTGATTAAGATCTCTTGTTTCTTCATCACTCATCTGTTCCTTCAATTCCGATGCTTCTATTATAGCTTCTATTCTTTGAAGAGAACTTAATATAAAATGAAGTTTAGATTCACATTCATCCAAATTACTTTTTATACCAGCCAGTTCTTCCAATGTACGCTGTTTCTCCTCAAGGGTTTTTTGATATGTTTCTTTTGCACTATCCCCTGAAGCATTTCTAAGTTTGTTCTGCAGCATGCTTATTTCCGATTTTATCTTGCCATCTTTCCCGCGTAAAAACTCGGAACTCTTTCTATAACTTGCAACAATATCGGGTATTATAGTTTCAAAGTTCACTATTTCCTCCATAAATCTCGATATGATCATATATTTGCTGTTGTCTTTTGCCCTTCGTTTAAGATTGGTCAAAACCCGGTTTATGTCTTTAATCAGCGGTGTAAGTTTATCCCTAACCTTGCAAAGTTCATCCAAATTGCTTCCCTCTAGAACTTCTGAATTCTTTCCGGACAATAGACTTGCAATAGATGAAAGGAGAAAAAGTATTCCTCCCAACCCCAGTATTATAGCTGCAAAGTTACGAAAAACAGCCGATAATATTATAGTGCCCAAAGCAATTACTATGTTGGGTTTGCTGAGAATGGCTCTAAAAAAACATCTAAAGTTCATTGCTATATCCCTCTGCTAATTTTTTATATATTTTTTCACATCAGACTTAAAATGGTAAACTAAATACAGGAAATCTTATAATGATTTATATACCTATTATTATTTTTATAATAGTATATTAATATAAAAATTACAATTGTCTTTAATAAATAAACTTATTAAACACCAACCGGCAAGTAATTAAAAATGCCTAACAGGTATCCCTTCAAAAGGGCAAAGTCAATCGAATCCACATTACCGTCACAATTCACATCTGCAGCTTTTTTACCGTTCACATAGGGAAATTCACTGCTAAAACCAAGAAGGTAACTTTTAAGCAGGGCATAATCAATTGAATCTACACGTTTATCGCCATTGATATCTCCATAGACAAATTCATTGTTGGTTGGTTTTGGAGTTGTACCAATCGGTGTAGGAGGTAATGTCGGCGTAGGTGTGGATGTCGGCAAACCGCTGTTGTTGCTCAAAAAAGCATCCAATGCAATGGTTGGCCTTCCATTTGTATTCCAGGCACCTTTTCCATAGCCTGCCCAATTATAGCATTGAGGTTCCCAATAAAATACCCCAAGTCCTTTCCCACCGGGAACAGAGGCAACCTTTTGGAGCAAGTCTGTAATCATCTCTTTTGCAGCACTTGCAGCATTGCTAGCCATCCCCACTTCACAAATCATAACTTCTTTTCCGTATCTTGACACCATATCGTTCATGTTATAAAGGCATTGATTGTTTAAAGTCCACCAATTGTCGGGTTCAGGATATAAAGACATACCTATTACATCGAACTTTGCACCATTGTTCCTCAGTCCGTCAAACATCCACCGGAACAAACTGTTATCATATCCGTTCGATAAATGGACAATTACCTTTGTTTCAGGAAATACTGCTTTTACAGCATCATATCCGCTGTTTATCATCCACGCAAAGTTTCTCATATTAACCGATGCCTTTCCGTCTTCCCACAGCATGCCGTTATTGGTTTCATTGCCCACCTGTACCCATTCGGGTATGACACCGTTGACTTTCAACGCACTTAAAACATCATAGGTATGATTGTAAATATCAGTATACAGCTGATTGGTACTGTGATTTGCCCACGCAGCAGGTTTATACTGTTTCCCCGGATCTGCCCATGAGTCGCTGTAGTGGAAATTAATCATGATTCTAAACCCCATGTTTTTACAGCGCTTAGCCATTTCTACCACTTCGTCTTTACTGCAGTGGCCATTATATGGATCATTCGAAGGATTAACCCATACTCTAAGCCGGATGGAATTTATCCCATGTTCTTTTAATATTTGCAGGCAATCCTTCTGTACTCCATAATCGTCATAAAACTTATACCCCTTAGCTTCCATCTGAGGAAGCCAGCTTACATCGGCACCATTGGCAAAAGACGCCGCTTGGATAGGAGCAGGTGAAAACACACCTGTGTAAAAATTAAGAACAACAGACAAACAAAACACCACTGCTATACTAGGCAAAAATATTCCTCTTTTCATTTCCATCCCCTCTATAAATTTATACCTTCTCAATTTGCCGGCTTTAATCTGCAGATAACTTTTTCTTTTTATAAAAAAACCGATAACACTATAAATGCTACCGGTTTTACAGCAAAGAAAATATTACATAAAAGTTCGGATAATAAAAACTATTTTCTTTTACCCAATATTCTCAATATATATAAGAATAGGTTAACAAAGTCAAGGTACAGAATAAGTGCACCGACAATAGCTATATTTCTTTCCTTTTCAGTGCCTGTATAATACAGGCTAATTTCCTTGATTTTTTGACTGTCATATGCTGTAAGGCCAAGGAAAATTGCAACACCTGCAATGGATACTACCCATTCAACAGCAGAACTATTAAAGAAATAATTAACTACAGAAACAAGAATAAGCCCAATTAATCCCATTAACAAGAAAGAACCTAAGGAAGTTAAATCGGTTTTGGTAACAAGACCGTATATACACATAAAGCCGAAGAAAGCTGCTGTCATAAAGAACGCTAAATATATCGAACTTAATGTATAAACCAAGAACAAAACCGATAACGTAATTCCATTAAGTACCGAATACATTATAAATGCTGCCGCTGCTACGCCATAATCCATTTCCAAAGCCCTTCTGGAGATAAACCAAACAAAAACCAGCTCAAGAATCAGAAAGGCAAAGAAAGTAAATCTGCCGGAAAATATCAATCTCAGCACAGCTTCACTGGTAGCGGTATACATTGCAGTAAATCCGGTAATAAGCAATCCTATAAACATCCAACCGAATACTCTTGTCATTTGGGCTGAAAGGGCAACTTTTCTCTCTATTGCGTTGTCATCATAGTTAAAATTATTAAAATTCTCCATATAATTTCCCCTCCTTATTATAAACTTTATTACAATTATACCATACTTATTTATTCAAATACATATTTTTATCTAAACTTTTCTCCTTCTGCTAAATTTTGTTTTTCAATCATAACCTCTATTTAATCATTTTACCACCTGTTTATCCGATAAACTAAACGGCTACCGGCACAAAATCTTTTTACGCCTATAGCCGTCTTTTGTTCATCATTCCATAAACTATAATTGCAGCCATTCATTAAAAGCGACTTCAAAAATTTCCTCATAATAGTCTTCTGCTAACCCTTTGCCTTAAGAAAATCCCCAAACGCCTTATCTGCATTACCTATATGCTTAATGAGCCAGTCTACTATAACTTTATTTACCGTAAATACAAAATTTAGGCTAATGCCTTCCTGCTCAAATCTGGTTTTCAAACTTTCATAATCCTTGACGAATTTATCATGAGCTGCTTTGTGCCCGGCATATTCCGGATATCCGCTTTCCCTCTGCAGTTTTTCTTCATCAGCAAAGTGTGTAACTACATAATCTCCAAGAAAATTAATAGTATTAATAACTTCTTCCTTGCCCTTGTTTGAGTTACATGCCTCCAAAAGGTCGTTAATTTTATCAAAAAGAGCTTTATGCTGCATATCTATTTGCTTGACGCCTATTTCATAGCTGGTTCTCCATTCGATAGCCATAAATTATCCCCCTCATCTTTTGTTTTAAACTGCTTTATAAATTTTATGCCGGTCAAGTTAGTATAATATTTCATAGCAAATTAAAAAACTCATTAAATAAATTCCCTTTTTTGCAATTTAAACAGATATCTATTACGTTTCAGTTCAATTACCCGGCTCATTCATCTATGGCCAATACTTTTCCAGTCTTTGGATTTATATATACAATCCAATATCCGAAAGCACCATATGTAGGAGTATTTCCTTCGACTTGTGCCCATCGGCAGGCATTTCCAAAAGGTTTTTCATCCACCCAATAAATTCCCGGAACTCCACATACGATGTAATCCCTCTGGTGTATATCGTCCCGGTATATCCCAACAATTAAGTGATTATATTTGTTGTGAGCCATAAGCACCAAAGGATTAAACAGAAAAGGAATCTGTATTCCAAAATTGTAGAGTATATTATTCAGATGAACTGGACTTGCTACCTTCCACCAAATATAGTCTGTCCTTTTAGCTAAAAACGGCGAATATCTTTCAAAAATTGAATCAAATTGTCTGTGCAGTTCTTCCGAACTAAACTCCTTTATTTGAGGCTTATCTTCCTTTTTATTATTGAGAAAGATACAGTTCATACAGCTAGTATTCAATTTGGTATTGTCATTGACATCATTACTAATCTCATCGGTATATATGTCAAATAGCTTGCTGCCATTATAGGAAGAATAACTTTTACCCGGTGGTTGATTTTTTTTCTCCTTTATCTTTTTTTCCTGGGTAACATTTTCCTCTATGATATTTTCTTCCGTTATATTTTCTTCTAAAGAATTTTCCTGTGATGTTTTTTCTTCGGCATTTTTTTCTTCAACAGCTTCTTTATTGACTGATTCCTTTTCAGCCTGATTTTCCTCAGGTTTCGATTCTTTATTTATTTTATCTTTTTCCAATGGTTCAATATAGTCCTCTATATCCAGCTTATGTTCATTGTCTGTTTCTATTTTAAGCAAATCATCCGGCTTCTGCCCGTAATTGGGTTCTTTTTCCCCAGAAGCAGTCTCTTTGCTGTCAACTTTAATTTGCTTATTTTCAACAACTTCCTGTTTTTTATTTATAGCTTCAAAACTCTCATTGCTAATTTTGTTAGGTATATCGTCATTTCCTTGGTTTTTGTTTAGCAGCTTCATACTGAATTTTTCTTGCTGCAAAACTTCATTTAATTGCTGTCTCCATTCAACCTTGCCATTCTTATATGCCGATAAAGGACAAATTATGTAATCGTTTTCCTTGTCCGCATAATTGGCCAATACTGCAATAACATTGAATTTATCAAACGAAAGGTTTGTTTTGCCAATATTATACGGGTCAAAATCCCACACCAGGTCGCCCCTATTTCTTTTCAGCTCAATATTTCCCACCCGTACCGGTACAACTTTATACCCATCGGATTTTATAAGAAAAAGTTGATATTGAATTTTTCCATTATCTTCAGAAAGATTATTTACCTGGCAATAGAGCTTTCCCTTTCCTTCTTTTATTTCAACCTTTACATGCCCGGAAGGCTTTTGATCAGTTCCGAAACCACCGTCTTCCTCATCAAATATAAAAAAACTCCGCTGATATTTAAATTTGCTGTCCATTTTTCAACCCCTCCTTTACAAAGTTCATAATTTATCGGATTAAAGCCCTTTTTCCAGTAACAAGTTTATTGCACTCATATCTATATATATGATTCAATAAAAAAAAATAAACCGCTTATAAATATTTACATATAAACGGTTTAATCAAAAAACTTTTTTAGGTCTAAAATTTTTATATTTTCAAAATATATTCAAATTATATATCTTTTTCGAAAAACTCATTGGACAATATAGCAAACTGCTCTATTGAAAGGGTCTCTCCCCTTACATTTTCATCGATATTAACAGCATTCAAAATTTCACGTACCTCTTCCTTTGTTTTATTTAATGCTGTATAATTGCTTAAAGCATTTAGCAAAGTTTTCCTTCTTTGTCCAAATGCTGCCTTTACAACTTTAAAAAACATGTCCTTATCCTTTAAAATTACTGGCGGAATCACATTCCTTTTCAGCTTAACGACGGTAGAATCGACTTCCGGCTGAGGTATAAAGCAATGGGGAGGAACATCGAAAACCTTCTCCGGCTGAGCATAATACTGAACTGCAACTGACAAAGCACCGTAGTCCTTTCCTCCAGGCTTAGCAACCATCCTTTGTGCCACCTCTTTTTGCACCATAAAAACCATCAGTTCTATGTCATTATCTTCCTCTTCCAAAAGCTTCATAATAATTGGGGTAGTTATATAATAGGGTAAATTGGCCACAACTTTCAATTTCATATTCTGTTTGCTATACGTTATATCCTTAACGCTAACTTTCATAATATCTCGATTTATTATCTCAACATTCGAAAACTCTCTGAGATTCTCTTCTAAAGCCGGTATAAGATTCTTATCAATTTCAACTGCTGCAACTCTGCCTGCTCTAGAAGCAAGTTCTACCGTCATGCTTCCTATACCCGGTCCTATTTCAATTACCATATCATCTTTCGTGATTTCGGCAGTATCCACAATACGTGAAACTATATTGTAATCGGTAAGAAAATTTTGTCCCAATGATTTTGTTAATTTAATTCCATATTTTCTAATAAGTTCTTTTGTATTCAATCCCATCTTTACAACCCCAAACCCAAATTTATAAGTTTCAACATTTTAGCTTCTTTTAATAAAGCATAACTATATATAGTTTATTTTCTCCTAAATAAGTTTAATAAAAACAAGCCGGGACAAATACTCCCGGCTCAACATAAGTCCCTTTCCATTATATTTAATCTTTATTAACTTTACAGAAAACTTAATTTTTTCATATAATGTAATATGTACTGTGTGGAAACATATTTTTCATCGGTTCACTATACATCTATGTACATTGATGTTTAAAAGATTAGTAAAGTACGTATACTCTTACCTTTCTGCGTCCGAATCTATCAGCTTCGCTCTGAGTTTCCACATAAAGGTCAATTTTGTTTCCTTTTATAGCGCTGCCTATATCAGCTGCAACTGCATATCCATAGTCAGGAGTATCTCCTAATCCTTCGATATAAAGTCTTGTACCTAAGGGTATAACCTTAGGGTCAACTGCAACGATTCCCCTTTTAACCCTTACACCGGTATATGTAATACCAAATAGCGGATGATCGGGATGTTTTTTTGTATCCTTATAAGATGCAGTATAAGCAGTTGCAGACATGTCAAGCACTTTTTTGTAACGTATGACCTCTCCCCTTGATACGGTATAGGTTGCTATAGTACCATATTCAACTATTTCTTTCTCGGGTTCCTTAACAATAGTATCTGATATAAGCTTTCTTTCTACTTCCTTGCCATCTTCATACACTACCTTATAAGTTTTTTCACATACACCATCCTTACCCTTATTTACTACTTGTTCCACTCCTTGATCCATTGAATTGTTCGGTCTTCTGTCAATTTCATAAGGTATAATCTCATTTTTTGTTACTAGTTCATGCCTAACTCTGACGACTTTTATGTTCATATCTTTATAGACTTTGTCATTTGGATTTGCACCTTCTATTCTGTCGAGATCGCCCAAACCGATTGAACTGTTTTTCAAAGCTTCCTCAACAGTATCCTTGCTCGTCATTACAGTAGTTTCTTTTCCATCAGCGAAAACTTTAATTGGTACTGCAGATTTGATATGTATTTTAGTAGTTTTATTCCTTATTAATTTTGTATCAAGAGGTAAACTTACATAGTCATATTCGTTAACTACTATACCTTTCTGCATAAGCACATCTTTTACGGTATTTCTCATTGTTTTAACAGTAATTTGAGTACCATTGTAATCAATTATAACATCGGTGCTAAACGCAAAAAAAATAAATACTCCAAAAATTACTGTTGCTATTATAGTCAATAATGTAACTGTCAATGTCTTTTTTGAAAAATACCTTTTAATATTTTCTGCCAGCGGTAATAACATGCAACTCCTCCTGTCAAAAATATTAAAGGGACTTATGGTTATTTTAAGTTAAATTGGTTTCTTTGTCAAATTTACTGGGAAAACGTAACTTCCGTACCTAATATTGCCCCTTATAATTTATATCCTATACACAGTCAGTTATATTTATTCATTTCCAGAGAATAAAAATTAGCATCCTTTATCTTTTATACTTAGTCTGCAATAAGATGCGCTTACTGGAGAACATTTTATATTTCCTAAGTATTCACAACAATTCCCATTCTAACTTTATAACAAGGCTTATACAGTTTTATGACAAAATTCAATTTACAAAGCTTATCAAATCCATTGAAACAGCAAATTGTATACAGGCAGATATTAAATATGTATGTACAGACAACAGGCACTTTACCTATTTGCAGCATAAGTATCATAAATTGTACAAGTCTCATATGCGGGACATAAGCAGTAATATACATAAAAAAAATTATCTCCGGTCCTTGATTTCCTGAATATCCATTAACAGCATATGTCCCGGAAATAATTTTGTGAAAGATTTTATGTAAAATTTATACAGCAAATAACTGTAATTCAAAAGTCCAGACTAATTATAGTCCAAAATGAATAAATTATATCATAAAAATTTTATTATATATTAAAAAGCTTTTTGGCATTGTTCAATGTAACATCCGCCACCGTTTCAAAGCTTATCTGTTTTATTTCTGCCACTTTTTCTGCCACAAACCTCACATAACTTGAATCATTCCTTTTGCCGCGGTGCGGTTCAGGCGTAAGATAGGGGCAATCGGTTTCGATCAATAGCTTGTCCAAAGGAATCCATCTAACTACTTCAACCAGCTTTTTTGCATTTTTAAAAGTCAGAGATCCTCCCACCGATATATAAAAGTTGTTGTTAAGCAACTCCTTTGCCATCTCCAGACTTCCTGAGTAGCAATGGAAAACTCCACCCACCTCATTAGCCTTCTGCTGCTTGATTATCTCCAGGGAATCCTGATGTGCTTCCCTGTCATGAACTATAACAGGTAACTTTAATTCCTTAGCAAGGTTTATTTGTTGAGCAAACCAGTGCTTTTGAAGTTCTCGGGGTGCAAAGTCATAGTAATAATCAAGACCGATTTCTCCGATGGCAACAACCTTACTGTCTTTTGCCAACTGGGCAATTTTATCCAAGGCATTGTCATCGGCATCACCAACTTCATGAGGATGAATTCCTACCGCCGCATACACATATTCATACCTATGGGCAAAGGCAAGGCTATCCTCACAGGATTTTACATCAGTGGCAGCATTGATAATATATGATACTCCGCTTTCATGTGCCTTTTCAATAACCTCATATCTGTCCTCTGCAAATTTATCATCATCATAGTGTGCATGTGTGTCAAAAAGCATTTTTACTCCCAACTTTCATAATATTCCTAAGCTAATTTAAATTACCGGTCGCTATCTGACTTTTGTTCCGCTATCAATAGCCTTATCCAAAGTTGCAAGAACCAGTTCCTTGCCGTCCGAAGCTGCCAATATCATTCCCTGGGATTCTACTCCTTTAAGTTTTGCCGGCTTTAAATTAGCTACAAGTATAACATTTTTACCTACCAGCTCATCAGGGGAATAGTGTTTGGCAATTCCCGAAACTACCTGCCTTATTTCCTCTCCCATTTCCAATTTCAGCTTAAGAAGTTTGTCAGCACCTTCCACCTTTTCTGCTTCTAATACTTTGGCAACTCTCAAATCAATTTTTGCAAAGTCTTCAATGGTAATATATCCGTCTGAGCTGTTTTTATCTTCCTTTTGCTTCTTTGCCTCATCTTTTTGATCTTTGCTCTCAGCCTGCTGATTTGTGAGCTTCTCCAACTCTTCCATTTCCTTTTTGATATCTATTCTCGGGAAAATAACATCTCCCTTGTTTACCTTTGCCCCAACAGGATATAATCCCCAATTCTTTGAATTTTCCCACTCAAGAATACTTTTATCTTCAATACCCAATTGCTGCCATATCTTTTCAGGAGTTTCAGGCATGAAAGGCTGCAAAAGAATGGATACAATCCTCAAGCTCTCAGCAAGATTGTATATTACACCTGCAAGTCTTGCTTTGCTTGACTCATCCTTAGCCAGCTTCCAGGGCGTTGTTTCATCAATATATTTATTGGTTCTGGATATGGCTTTCCATATTTCACTAAGAGCCGAACTAAACTGTAATTTATCCAAAAGCTCTTCAACCTTAGACGGTGTCTCCAAAACAATTTTTTTCAAATCTTCGTCAAAATCACCTGCTTGTCTTTCTTCAGGCATTACACCGCCAAAATACTTATCTATCATTGTAACAGTTCTGCTGACCAGATTTCCCAAATCATTGGCAAGGTCAGAATTAATCCTGTTTATCAGTGCTTCATTGGAGAAAACTCCATCAGAACCAAAGGGAACTTCTCTCAAAAGGAAATACCTTATGGCATCAACTCCATATTTATCAACCAATATCACAGGGTCTACCACATTTCCCTTTGACTTTGACATCTTGCCGCCTTCCAACAGAAGCCATCCATGTCCGTATACCTGCTTTGGCAAAGGCTCACCTAATGCCATCAGCATTGCAGGCCAAATAATTGTATGGAATCTTACAATTTCCTTACCTACCAAATGTACATCGGCAGGCCAGTATTTCTTATAATCTGCGTCATTTTCCGACATATACCCTAAAGCTGTAATGTAATTGGAAAGAGCATCTATCCACACATATACTACATGCTTGTCATCAAAGGTAACAGGAACTCCCCAGTTAAAGGTTGTCCTCGATACGCACAAATCCTCAAGGCCCGGCCTTAAAAAATTATTCAGCATCTCATTTTGTCTTGACACCGGTTGAATAAAGTCAGGATTTTCTTCAATAAACTTTATCAATCGGTCCTGATATTTGGACAACCTAAAGAAATAGCTTTCCTCTTTGGTAAGCTCCACTTCTCTTCCGCAGTCAGGACATTTACCGTCAACCAATTGGGTTTTTGTCCAGAAAGATTCACAGGGAGTACAATACCATCCCTCATATTCACTTTTATATATATCGCCCTGGTCATAAAGCTTTTTAAAAATCTTCTGAACTGTTTGCTCATGTTCTTTATCGGTAGTTCTTATAAACTTGTCGTTGGTTATCTTCAAAAGTTTCCACAGTTCCTTTATACCTACAACAATCTCATCCACATATTGTTTGGGTGTAACCCCTTTTGCTTCAGCTTTTCTCTGAATTTTCTGTCCGTGTTCATCAGTTCCTGTAAGAAACATTACATCATAGCCCTTAAGCCTTTTATATCGAGCTATGGCATCGGCAGCAACAGTTGTATATGAATGTCCAATATGTAATTTATCGCTGGGGTAATAAATAGGCGTTGTTATATAAAAAGTGTTGTTTCCCATTGAATATCCTCTCCTCTTAAAATTATCAATCACGTTTTAATATTAATATACATATATATTGCCCGTTTTTCAAGGAATTTAATTTTTTTTGGGTAACAAGACACCTTCTAGGCACAAGATTGGAAATATCGGATAGCCGAATTATCCTCCAAAAATAAAAGAGCAAATCCACACAGCTGCAATGATACCTACAAAATCTGCTATTAAAGCTGCGACTAATGTAAATCTTATTTTTTTTATTCCCACAGAACCAAAATATACAGCAAGGGTATAAAAAATAGTTTCTGTTGTTCCCGTAAGTGTTGAAGCAAGTTTCCCAATAAAGGAGTCCGGGCCGTAGTTTTTAAGAATATCCGAAAGCAATGCCAAAGATGCACTGCCGGAAATAGGCCTTAAGAATACCAATGGAACAGTCTCGGAAGGTATTCTCAGGAAAGAAGTAACAGGTTTTAAAGCATAAACGATCAAATCAAGGGCACCCGATGCCCGAAACACACCGATTGCCACCAAAAGGCCAACAAGTGGCGGAATAATCCTCACTACAGTGCTTATTCCTTCCTTTGCCCCTTCAACAAAAACATCATATACTTTAACTTCCTTATACATTCCGGCAGCTAAAATAAAAAGAATAATAGTCGGAATTGCATAGGAAGACATAATAGACACAATATCCATACACTACTTCACCTTACCCTTTCCAAAGGCAGACAGAATTTTCACGGAAATTATACCGGCAATAGTTGCACAAACAGAAGCAAACCATATTGTACCTATAATCTCTGTAGGATTTTTGGACCCTGCTGCCGAGCGAACTGCTATAATTGTAGCCGGAATTAGCTGTATACAGGATGTATTCAGCACCAAAAACATACTCATTTCATTTGTTGCAGTATCCTTATTCCTGTTTAATTTCTGCAGTTCTGCCATAGCTTTCAGCCCTAACGGAGTAGCTGCATTACCAAGACCTAAAAAATTAGCCACAAGGTTCATAACGATTGCTCCCAAGGCAGGGTGGTTTTTGGGTATTCCCGGAAACAAGAATTTCAGAACAGGTCTGACAACTCTTGAAATCGTCCTTATAATTCCGCTCTTTTCAGCTACATCCATCAAACCGGTCCAAAGGCACATTATCCCAAGTAATCCTATGCTTAGTTCAATAGCACTTTTTGAAGAATCTACAACAGCTTTCGTAACGGCATCCACTTTTCCGTTTAAAATGCCGACAATTATGCCGAAAACCAACATTCCAAACCAGATATAATTAAGCAATATTACAACCCCATATAATCATATATTTTATATAAAGGTAGTTTAAAAGAACCACCTCAACCTAAATAATTTATATGAAGTTCTTTAATTGTATATACTAACTTCTATGTTTTTTAATGCTTTGCATGGATTATTGCATTATATTTAACTATGGTATATAATTACAGCAACAATTTGTTGCTTTGTCGTAACAATTTTTGATTTTTTCAAAGGGGGTATAATCATTTCGATTACTCTATCTTTTTTGGAATTGCCAGTAAATTACTTACATTTTTATGGGAGTTATTTCTATAATGTGTAATAATCAGTACAATAATAAATAACTTACATGCTGATAAGCAGCAATTTTCAGCCCTTTTATAATACTTTGCTTAAAATTCCTAGTATTATCTTACAATTTGACCACAAATTATTACTATATTCCAAAAATTTTTTAAAATAAGTTGTTGACTATTATTGGCATTTATGGTACTATAAAAATGAAAAGTTTGTCGAATACTGTAATATTTGAAGGAGGATTCAATGATGAAATCTACTGGTATTGTAAGAAAAGTTGACGAATTAGGAAGGGTTGTATTACCTATTGAATTAAGAAGGACTTTGGACATTGCTGAGAAAGATGCCCTTGAAATTTATGTTGACGGTTCTACTATCATACTTAAGAAGTACGAACCGGCTTGCATATTCTGCGGTAATGCTAAAGACGTTTCCGTTTACAAAGGCAAAAACATATGTCCTGATTGCATGAGAGAACTGAAAAAATAATAATTGCCAAAAATAATTGGAGTTTGTGTAAACAAGCTCCTTTTATTTTTGCTGCTTTCCAGTTTTATTATTACCTATTAACTGAATTTTATTCCAATTTAGAAATATAAACTTAAGTTTTTTATTTGCATAGACCTGTTTTTCAAATGTAGATTTAATTGTAAAAGATTTTATGCGAAATGCTACTCCTGATCAATACCCAATAATTCTCTGTACACTTCTCTCTTGCTTATTTTCCTATCTTCTGCAACTTTTTTCATTGCATCTTTTTTATTAAGTCCTTCACTTATATATAAATTTAAATGTTCTTCAATACTCATACTTTCCCAGTCTTTTTTTTCGTTTTCCATTCTCTCTTCTTCACTGATACCTTCAACTATAACTACAAACTCTCCTTTGGGAGATTCTTCTTCATATTTCTCAATGGCTGATTTAAGGTCACATCTAATAATTTCTTCAAATTTTTTTGTAAGTTCTCTGGCAAATACAACCTTTCTGTTTCCAAAAAAATCATATAAATCTTTCAAAGTATATAAAAGTTTATGGGGTGCCTCATAAAAAATCAAAGTCCTTACTTCATTTTTAAGCGTAGCCAGTCTTTCCCTTCGAGCTCTTTTATTCATAGGCAAAAATCCTTCAAACACAAAACGCCCTGTAGGAAGTCCCGAAACAATCAATCCTGTAACTGCTGCAACAGGCCCAGGTATTGCTGTAACCTCAATGTCATTTTCAATACAAAGCTTAACCAAATCTTCTCCAGGATCTGAAATACCCGGAGTACCTGCATCGGATACCAGAGCTATATTCTTTCCGTCAAGAAGTTGGCTTATAAGATAGTTTCCCTTTTCCCTCTTGTTATGCTCATAGTAACTCACAAGAGTTTTTTTTATTTCAAAATGGTTCAAAAGCTTTATGGTCTGCCGCGTATCCTCCGCTGCAATCAAGTCAACCTCTTGAAGAGTTCTAATAGCTCTTAATGTTATATCTTCAAGATTTCCTATCGGTGTTGAAACAAGATATAGTTTTCCCTTCCCATTCAATTTCCGTTACCTCTTTGAAACAATATATTTCACTGACCTCTGCAATATATTTCATTGATCTCCTTTGAGTAATTGCCGTTTTCGTTATAAACATAAAGCGGGTCCATCATTTTTAATTGCGGACGTCCTTGCCTTGAGCCTTTGATTAAAATTAAATTTGGCTTTTTATACGGCGACGGATGTACAAATCTTATATATTTTGGCTCAATAGAATAATTTCTCATTAACCAAATTATATCCACCAGTCTGTCTGGTCTATGTACCATTGCAAACTGTCCACCCGGCACCAAAAGCTTGGACGCAGCTTTAATGACATCTTCCAGTGTGCATAAAATCTCATGCCGGGAAATAGCTTTTGTATCACTTAAATTAATAATTCCTCCACCGCGATTCATGTATGGAGGATTGGTTACAACAACATCAAAACTTGATGCTCCAAATAAGCTAACACTTTCTTTTATATCACCGCACACTATTTTGACCCGGTCCTCAAGGCAATTCATTTTCACACTTCTGCTCGCCATTTCTGCAATATCTTCTTGTATTTCCAAACCAACTATGGAACTTGCCTCAGTCTTTCCTGCAAGAAGTATGGAAATAATTCCCGTACCCGTTCCCAAGTCAATTACAGAACTTCCCTTTTTGACATCGACAAAATTTGCAAGCAAGACAGCATCCAATCCAAAACGGAAAGCTTTGTTCTTTTGAATAATTTTTAATCCTTTATATTGCAAATCATCTATTTTTTCATCTTCCAAAAGTTGAATATCCAAAACCAAACCATCCACCCTAAACAAGGTAATTTATCCGTAAACTTAAATAAATGCAGCAAAAAGGAGTCTGTATAAGGTTTAACCTCACTAGACTCCCTATTGAGCAATATTATTTCTGAGTAGGAGCATCTACTGGACAAACGTTTGCACAAGCTCCGCATTCTATACAAGCATTTTCATCAATTACATAGCTGCTATCACCAGCTGAAATACAAGATACTGGGCACTCCGGTTCACAAGCGCCGCAACTAATACATGCGTCAGTTATAAAATATGCCATCTTAGGTACACCTCCTAAAAATTATTAAGCTTAAAAACAAAAACCGCTCTATTATTTTATCACCAATTTAAAAGAAATGAAACAACTTTTTTAATAAATTAGAACTTATTTTCATAACTAATCCATTTATTCCATATCGTAACAAAAATCTGCAGGTAATTCAAAATTCAGTTCATACCCAATACTTCATTCCAAACTGAAAATATCATTTTACTAAAAGTGCTTATAATAGTCTGTTGTGCTTTTGGGCTATTTTTCAAAAAACATAAAAAATACTATACAATTAGAAAATCTATAAGCTAATCTTCAAGCTGTTTCAACTCATCAATATCAATATCCGGCTCCAACTCTTCTTTAGCAGCCACATCTTTAATTATCTTTACCTGTTCTGCTTTATATACTTTCAAATCGGCTTCATTATCGTTGTCAAGTTTAACCTTTACCAACTCTTTAAGCAGACTTACTCCCATTACAACCCCTTGTCCGTCAGGAGTTTCAACAATAGCTCCCTCTTTAGGAACACGGGTAAGAATTTCCTCATAGGCTTCCTGCTCATATTTTAAGCAGCACATTAATCTTCCGCATGCTCCGGAAATCTTTGTAGGGTTTAAAGACAGTCCCTGCTCTTTAGCCATCTTTATGGAAACCGGCTGGAAATCACCCAAAAAGGAATTACAGCACAAAACTCTTCCGCATACGCCAAGACCGCCCATCATCTTTGCTTCGTCTCTAACTCCTATTTGGCGAAGTTCAATTCTTGTTCTAAAAACCGATGCAAGGTCTTTCACCAATTCCCTGAAGTCTACTCTTCCGTCTGCAGTAAAATAAAACAATACTTTATTGTTATCAAAAGTATATTCTACATCTATCAGCTTCATTTCCAGCTTGTGATCGCTTATTTTTTTCAAGCATATGTCAAAAGCTTCTTTTTCTTTTTTAGTATTTTCTTCATAGTGTTTTTTATCTTCATCATCAGCTATCCTTATAACCCTTTTCAGGGGAGGAACTATTTCCTCTTCAGGGACTTCCGTATTAGGAACAACAACAAGTCCAAATTCTATTCCTCTTGCTGTCTCAACAATAACATTTTCATTTAACTTTATATCTAAATCGCCGGGATCAAAATAATAGATCTTCCCGACTTTTTTAAATCTTACTCCAACCACCTTTACCATTACATTATTCCTCCTGAAGCTTCATCAGCATAACTTCTATAACCAGCTGATAATTGGCATTCTGCTTAATGTTTCTTCGTGCTTCTTCAATCGCATTTACATTTTTTATGAGTTTATTTATTTCATATCTATCCGCATTCTTTAATATAATATCCTTTTTATCCGAATTAATCAATATATTTTCCTTTCCAGCCTTTTTAGCAATCAGCAAATCTCTGTAAAACATTAACATTATATCCAGTATTGAATCAATATTATCTTTATTCTCTTCAAAAAAACCATAAGCATCAAATATTTCCGTAAGATTCGAATTTCTCAGCTTTAGCATGATTTCAATAACTTTATCCCTGATTAACAGAAAATCTTCAGACTCAATCAACCGGATTGCTTTTCCCGGAACGCCGTCGGCATAGGAAACAATAAAATCAATACCCGCCAATTCGCTGCCTTTTATTTTTTTAATACACTGTCTTATCTCTTCATCGGTATTCTTCCTGAAGTTGTATAAAATACACCTGGACCTTATGGTCTCCAAAAGGCTGTTGATATTTACAGCAGTAAGAATTATAACAGCATATTCAGGCGGTTCTTCCAATGTTTTGAGCAGGCAATTCTGTGCTTGAGCAGTCATCTTGTCTGCCTCTGCAATTAAGTATACCTTTTTTTCGGAATACATCGGTCTTATGGAGATATCCTGCTGCATTTTTCTGATGTCGTCAACACTAATGCTTGTACCTTCTGTCTCCAAAACATAAAAATCCGGATTGGTACCACTTTGAAAAAGACGGCAAGGCTGACAATCTTCACAAGCTTCAAGGGAATTGCAATCACTGCAAAGCAATGCAGCAGCAAAGACCTTTGCAACCAACCGTTTGCCTATACCTTCCGGACCCGCAAAAATATAAGCATGCCTTGTGGAATGCTCTTTCAATATATTCTTTAAGCTATTTACAACTTCATTTTGTCCGACAATATCGCTGAAATTCACGTTACACCCCATGCCTTAATTTACATAGTGATATCGAGGATTAATCCTCTTATATCCTCTATTCTCTGTAATATTCTAAGATTATCCTTTTCTGTGCTCAGTACATCTTTTGTAAGTTCATCCAACTCTGAATTAATCTTTTTTATGATGGCATATACCCTATATCTTCCTCTTCGGTCAACAAAACTCTCTTTTAAAAACTTCCTAGAATTGTTCAAAGTTTCATCCAAAAACTCCGATATGAGCTTTTTATAAATTTTCAATTCCTTTACATCCACTTTTTTGGCAAGCTTTTGTCCCTGCTCGGTAATTTTGTCAACCAAACATTTTATCCTTTCCTCCAAGTTTTGTCCCTCTAATTTCCTAAGTTGGCTCTGGAAAGTATTACTGTTAACATTTGAGGTTTTTTTATGTTCGCTGCTGGTTACCTCAGCTATACTAGCCGCACTGTTCAAACCTTCTCTTATCTTCATAAGCATCTCTCCAGTATTTTATCAATATTTTCTTTAACATCCAAGAATATTTCCTCTATGCTTCTATTACTGTCAATAATTTTAATTCTGTTGGGATACTTTGATACCAGCTTCTTATAACCTTCATATACTTTTCTGTGGAAGTCCATCGTCTCCTGTTCAATCCTGTCGGCACCGGTAGATCGTATTCTCCTTGACAAAGCAATATTCGGATCAACATCAAAAAACAAAGTTACATCGGGCATTATGCCATCTAAGGCAATGCTGTTTACTTTTTCAATCAACTCAATGTTTATATT
The DNA here is from genome assembly GCF_000237085.1 of Acetivibrio clariflavus DSM 19732. Taxonomy (GTDB): domain Bacteria; phylum Bacillota; class Clostridia; order Acetivibrionales; family Acetivibrionaceae; genus Acetivibrio; species Acetivibrio clariflavus. Next base: position 4,666,960 of record NC_016627.1, read on the forward strand.
TCGTCCAAAGCCCTGATAAACATAACTGGAATCCACAAATCTATCGCAAATCACCACCTTGCCTTGTTCAAGGGACGGCCTTATAAGTTCACCGACCAACTGGGCTCTTGCTGAGACATATAGCATCATTTCAGTTATATATGTCATTTTAGTATTGTCAGGATCAAGTATTATTGACCGAATCTTTTCACCTATTTTGGTCCCGCCGGGTTCTCTGGTAACTACAACCTCAAATCCCCTGTCTTTTAAATAACTTTCCAGAAGTTTAATTTGTGTAGTTTTCCCTGAGCCGTCAGTTCCCTCCGCTGTAATGAATAATCCTCTTTTCATCAAAATCCTCCGATGTACTGGATGTACTTTTATTAATGAATTATACCATATAGCCGTAATAGCTGCAATTAAAGCTTTTGAGGCTTAAGTCAGAATTTCAATCTCTCCGTCATCGGTTACTCCATTTACAGTTCCACCGGCCTTCAAAACGCTAATTATATACTGAACTGCTTCTTCGGTAATAAGCTCTCCCGGACACACTATTGGAACTCCGGGAGGATAAGGCGTAATTATTCCCCTGCTCACCTTATTCACTGACTCTGCCAATTTTTGTCTCTTAAAACTGCATTGCATAATTTTATCCAATGAAACTGCCTGCAGAGGTATATTTAATTCTTTAACATTAATATCGGGTGATTTCATAGAATTATTGAACTGCTTTTCTATCTCTTTCAATGCATAATAAAGACTTTCAAATTCCTTCATTCCGTCAGCTATTGTAGAAATGCAAACTATATTGTACATATCGGCCATTTCGACCTGTATATTAAACTGATTCCTGAGAATTTTCTCTATAAAAAAACCGGTTTTACCGGTATTCCTGACATTAACAACAATTCTGGTTTTATCCGCATGACCTGATAAAAAAGGTTGGACTGACAGTATTTTATACCCTGTGTTCTTGCAGATCATTTTCTCAAAACAATCAATATTATCCAACAGTTTATCTATCAGCTCTGCTCCATAGTCTTCCATTATAGCCCTTGCTATATCCAAAAAGGCCATAATAATATAAGACGGACTTGATGTTTGAATTAATCGCAACACAAACTTAACCTTGTCCACATCAACCCGGTTTCCTTTTATATGCATATACGCACCCTGAGTCAATGCAGGCAAAGTTTTGTGAGCACTTTGAATACACACATCTGCATCCGCATCCAATGCACAATACGGAAGCTTGGAGGAAAACCTTAAGTGAGCTCCGTGAGCTTCGTCAACAATTAAAATTTTGTTATAAGAATGAACCATGTCTGAAATTACACGAATGTCCGAGCACAAACCATAGTAGTTTGGACGCGTCAAAACAACCCCAACTGCATCAGGGTTATTTTTAAGAGCCTCTTCAACAGTTGAAGGCAGCATTAACGAAGGCACTCCAAATAAACTGTCATACTTCGGTGCTATATAAATTGGTGTAACTGAAGCAAGCATCATTGCACCAATTACCGATTTATGACAATCCCTTGAAACTATCAATCGGTCTCCAGGTTTGCACACTCCTAGAATTGCCGCATGTATACCGCATGTTGATCCATTCACCAAAAAAGAAGTGTTGTCAGCACCAAAAGCCTTTGCAGCCAGGTCTTGTGCTTCTTTTATAACACCATCAGGAAAATGAAGATTATCAAGCCCGGGAATTTCGGTCATGTCAAGCTGATGCAAATCCTTTAAGAGTCTGTAGGGTATGCCTTTCCCAATTTTGTGTCCAGGCATATGAAAAGGAATAGGACTTGATTTTACATACTTCCTTAAAGCGTTATATATTGGAGAATTAATGCTATTTATGGTTCTTCCCCCTAAGCAAAACAAAGAATTTATTTTTCTATTAGCCAAACTGAAGTAACTCTATGCGACGGATACATTTCCTTAACTATTTGTCTTGCTTCTTTAATGTTTGATGCACAAACCTCTTCTATCTCTTTTGTATCAAACTTTGAACAGTTCTTCTTTTCAGTGTGCCAAACTCGGTACACCTTTTTTTTCACTTTCCCTTGCATTTGTACTACCTCTTACAAAAATTACTTTAATATAATTATAACATTTGTCAGAAAAATTTGCATAGCTTTTAAAAAAATTCTTTATTTTTATTAATGACCTATTTTACTTATATTTTTCAAAAGCTAATCATCTGCCGGCAACCCATTTATTAGCTTATAATTTCTCATTAAAACTTCCTTGCCTCTCCAACTAAAAGCCCTGTCCCGGTATCTTCTCAGAAACTCTTTATTGGAAATTTGTTTTAGTTCTTCATATTCCAACTTGTACTTTAGATTTTGCCTGAATTCTTTAAGTTTTGTCTCTTGAATCTTTTTATTGTGTGGACAAACATCCTGACAAACATCACATCCCCATATCAAAGTGTGTTTCTTCAAAATTTCAATTTCTTTTTCAGAAAGTTCGCCTTTTTTTTGAGTTATATAAGACCTGCACATCAAAGGGTTTATTGTAAAGTCTCCCATAATACATTGCCCGGGACATTTCTCCACACAACTGAAGCACTTGTAACAAGTACGGTTTTGCGGTTTGTCAGTCTCAAAAGGATAATTATTTATAATGTATCCGATAAAAACATAAGAACCATAACGGTCGGTTATAAAGTGTCCGTTTATACCCAAAAAACCCAAACCGGCTTTATAGGCCAAATATCGCTCATTAAGGGGACCGTTATCAGCAAAAACTTTATATTCAAAGCCTAAAATGTTTTCTTTTAGATATATCCCTATTGCATCCAGCTTATTTTGGATTATCTTATGATAATCCAAGCCATAGGCATATTTGGACAAATTGGCATCTTCAGCATTACCGCAATAATATGGAAACAGACAAACTATTACCGATTCTGCATCCTCTAAAGCCAATTTCGGGTCAATTGCCTTCTCTATACTTCCTTTTTCGAAAATGTTTGAGAATCCCTTTTCCAATCTGATTTCCAAAAAGTCTTTCAAATCGTTATACTTTTCGGATGATACAATACCTACATATTCAATGCCTATTGACCTGCAAAATTCAATTAATTGTTTCTTCATCCAAACTCCACCAACATCCTTTATGTTTGTAAAAATATTTAAAAAGCGTTTTATAAAATTTCAGTTAATTTTTATTGATAATTTGATACCTTATTATTTTATTGCCTGAAAATCAATCTATTAATGCTAAAAGTACCATGCAGTCAAGTTTTTTAAAAACCGAAAAACAAAAAACAATATACTTTCAATAAAATCAGCTCCACTTAGTTAAAGTTGGAGCTGATTTTTTTACTTTGTACTCTTATTAATTTTTAATACAGTTTAAAACCCTATATTATAAACTACAATTTCTAATATTTGTCCTTCTCCTAATTTGAAGCCGGGAACTTAGTTATCATACCAAGCAGATATGATTTTAAATATGCCAGGTCAATGGAATCTATAGCGCCGTTTCCGTCCAAATCAGCAACTTGCATATCATTTTCAACAGGGAAGTCATTAATCTGTCCAAGAAGATATTTTTTATAATATGCCAGGTCAATTGAAGTTATATTTCCGTCTCCATCAACATCTCCTTTTTTAATTGTAGGTTCGTTCTTTGTATCTTTAAACAAATCCGGCAATATGTTATAGATGTACTGATTAATATATCTCCATTCATGGGTTCCACCGTTGCATACCATAAAGTAGAAGTTTCCGTTTATTGGATCTTCAGAATAAATAAAGACATCGGTTATGTTTTTCATTGCTTGTATCATAGGGTTCATATTGGAATATGCAATATCTTGATTTCCTGTTGCACAGAAAATCTTAAAGTCATGTGGAACTTTATAACCGGATCTTCTTACAACATTTGCCAGGTACTCTGCTGTTTCTCTAGGTCTGGAACTTCCGCCCATAGAACCCATTACCCAACAGTCACCGCTTAACGGAATATAATATTTAATGTAGTCAAGACAGTTAATAAATGTGTACCAGGTACATACCGAACCCATTGAGAATCCGCCAAATGCCCTGTGCTCTCTCGAAGCTTTCATATCTTGTCTACTGTTTGACTTCAAATATGTATTATATTTTGTCTCAACCAACGGAATAACTGAATCTAACAATTCCTCATAGAAAGTAGCCTCACTATTTTTACCCTTGTAAAAGGTAGGTGTAACAACTATGAGAGGTTCAATATCTCCTCTTGCAATCATATTATCGAGTATTTTCTTCAAATCCCTGTTCTGACCCGGGCCACCGAATAATAAATTCTCATCTTCGCCGCCGCCATGCATCAAATATAAAACGTTGTACTTTTTGCTGGTATCATTCTGATTGTATCCATACGGAAGATAAACGTTTACATATTTAGTGTCGAAACCGGCTCTGTAACTCAGTCTTTCGATAGAGCCTTGCCTTGAGCTGACATTCAGGTAATCATTAGGAAGCGATCTGAAGTATTTCTCACCAGCTAAAGATACTGTGAGATTGGCACTGGCCATACCAAGCACTATGATGCTCGACAAAACAAAACATAATCCTTTCTTAAAAACTTTTTTCAAAAACATTTTAATCCTCCTCTATAAACTAATTTAATTTAATTAATATTGCCATTATTAAGCTTTTTAACATAAAGCATATATTTTAAAAATCAGGTTTCACCAATTTTTGAGGAGGGAGAGATAAAACTACCATGTAAAAAAGAAATTTATGTTGACTTTTTTTAAATGATATTTTTGTTTGTCTATATTCTTATAAATACTATTTTATTTTTATTTTAACATTTTAACATATTTAAACTGTATATAACTATTATACAGCATTTCCTTTAAATATAAAAGCAAATTATGTCACACAGTTATAAAACTCTCTATTTTATCTATTCGATTAATTTTATCTTTTTGTCATAAAAATTTTAAAAAACTAAATTTATTTAATTACTTTCCGACACAAAATGTAAACTACCTCTCTATTCTAACGAAAAAGGAACTACCGAACAACTTTATTGTTGTTAGGCAATCCCTTTAGGCATAAAACAGTCAATATTCAATCAAAACATAACAATTTAATTTTGAGGTATCTTCAATGTACCGATCTCGCTTAAGTCACTGAGTCTGTTTGCTTTATACATGCCTTTTGACAAAGTGTATAGAGTATCATTAATATAAATAATTCTCTCAATAGTTTTAGGCGAATAAAAATCATAAATGCCGGATTTTATGTATTCTTCATCAGATATATGTGTAATCTTTCCCTTTAAAGTAAATCCTTTATCAAGATCAATGTTGTAAACATAAGCACCCTGGAATACAAATTCGCCATATTGCGGCACTCCCCATTCGTTTATTGCATTATTTTTATCTTTGATTTCTGCCACTGTCACAGGAAAAGCCAAAAGATTTTTCTCTTTTGAAAACAGCAGTGCTTTATGATTTTGGAGCAGTTCAGAGTCAGTTCCTCTGTCTCCGATAACCTCTGAGAATTTTTGAATAGGATTGTTTACATCGGAAACATCAAACAGTGCAATCTTCATTCCCATGTAAAAAGCACCTCCCGAGACCTCTATTGTATCTTTGCCAAAACCTATAATGTGGTTTTCATCATAAGGATGTAGGTAATCGCTGTATCCCGGTATTTTGAGAGCCCCTAAAATTTCGGGCTTGGTTGGATCTTTCAAGTCAATTACAAACAAAGGGTCCACCGTCTTAAAGGTAACCATGTATCCGCGGTCACCCATAAATCTTACCGAATAAATCTCTTCACCTTTGGCAATGTCTTCAATTTTTCCGCATATATTCATTGTATCATCCAAGATATACAAATTGTTGCAGGAAACATTCCCGTTAAATCCCAAAGAATTTGTTGTAGTAGCCATCCGGAAGTATCCATTGTGTTCATCCATTGAAAATTGGTTTAAAATCACCCCGGGAACCGAACCCTTGCCTAAATAAGTCATTTTGCTGCCGTTAAGAGAAAATTTGTACACTTCAGTCATTCTATTGTCTTTATATACAGGAATAACAGATATTTTCCCCACCGGAGAATCCATAATTCTATTGCGCGAAGCTGCTTCATAGTCGTAATTTGTTACTGCCACATACAAATTGTCTTTTGATACATAAATATTCTCTCCTGAACCAAGATAAGTCTGAATATTTGCCTTTTCATCATCCTTTATGTCAAAGGCGGCAACAAGCATATAATTTGCCTCAACCGAATCAGGGAAATATCTTATTTCCTTACAATCAACTTTTATGTACTCTTCACCCACATTGCTGTCTCTATAAAAAGGTGTCTGAATTTCCATATCACCATCATAGGTATAATAGATATTCTGGTAATTGTTAGATACCATATAAAGTACCGAACCAATCATTCTTGAAGATACATAATTACCTTCAATTTCCACCTCTCTTATTTTCTTAATGTTCGTTTTATCGCTTATATCACATACAATAGCCTTGACACTGTTTCTTCTCAAATATGCTTTTATACGCAACTTATTTTCCGCTTGAGATTCTATCACTTTCCTATCGCTCGTCCTTTCATAAGAGCTGCCTATTGCAACAAGTAAATCCCTGTACAAATATATTTCTTGCGGTGTGAAATTATCATCCGAAAAATCAACTATATCCATTATATTCATCTTATCGGCAGGATAAGCTTTTGCCACAATTATACGGCCATTATTCACCTGGTAAATATATTGTCCGTCAGTCTTTACCACATCAGCTTCATCAACCCCCTGCACCTGTATATTTGTAGTGGAATAATCGGTCTGTTGGCTTCCGCTGCCAATATCATAAGCTATAGCATTATTGGCAGCTGCATCCGACTCGGAAGAACCTCGGAACTTCGTATTACTCTGACTCACAGTGGCTTTAAACATTTCATCAACCTTATAGTACAAGCCATAATCATTTGCCCTTGAATTTTTTATTAACTCTTCCAACTCCTCCGAAGAACCTACAACAGGCAGATTGTTAACCTTTGCAATTACTTCATCAATCATTGCCTTTTCAGAAGTAATATCGAATATGGATTCATTTTCGCTTATTACAATCAGTCCCCTGTCATAAAAAACCTTTTTGTCCAATGCTTCGGCAATGCTTCTTAAGGGTAGAAAAGTTCTTCCCTCCACAATTTCAGGTGCTACTTCCAATGGAACTTTTTCCTTACCCACAAACATGGTTTTATTGCCAATAACCAATTTTAACTCTCTATTTCCAAGAGCTATTGTAACGGTTGACGATGACGCATACCATCCCACTTCAGCTCCCATAGCTTCCGATATAAACCTGACCGGAACTAAAGTCCTTGATTCCTTTATAAAGGGCTTTACTTTGGGATTTGAAGAATCAACTTGAATTTCTTTATTATTAACCAGTGCTTGTGAACTTCCCACATATAGTACTACAGAATCTTTCAATCTTTCTTCCAGGCTCTTTTGAGCAGCAGGTATCTCCTCAGATATCACAATACTGTATATAGGGGTAACAGCAATCAGCAAAAAAGTCAAAAGACTAAGAAGCTTTGAAATTCCTTTCATTACATCAACTCTCCTTTCACTACATAGCCGGTTATATTGTTTGACGATTCAGGAGAAAAAAAGTTCCAATTTTATATCGCAAATCCTATCCTTATTCGTAATAAAATTCAAATTAATATAAGTCTATAAAATAAAAATAGAGCATACACTGCTGTATACTCTACAATTTTTTCAATGGCCTTCATTTGTTTTGGTATACTACTGTCTGTTTTTCTCATAAATAATTCTAAGTCCTTCAAGGGCAAGAAATCCATTAATTTCGTCTATTGTTTCCGATTCACTGGCAATCAATCTTGCAAGTCCGCCGGTAGCAATAACTTTTATGTTATCTTCCTTCATTTCTTTTTTCATTTTTTTCACAATATAATCCACAGTACCTACATAACCGTAAACTATACCTGACTGCATACTTGAGACAGTGTTGCGCCCGATTACATTGTCCGGTTTTACAAGGTCAATTCGTGGAAGTTTTGCTGCTCTTTGAAACAGAGCCTCTGCAGAAATCTTAATACCTGGACATATTGCACCGCCTAAATATTCACCGTTGGATGACACTGCACAAAAAGTTGTTGCCGTACCAAAATCAACTATTATAAACGGCGGCTTATATATCTCAAGGGCAGCAACAGCATTAACTATACGGTCTGCACCAACTTCCCTCGGATTTTCATACTTGATATTTATACCGGTCTTTATCCCCGGACCTACTATCACTGGTTCTAACTTAAAATATTTTCTAATGGCATGTTCTAAAGAATACATGATAGGAGGAACAACAGACGCTATTACTACAGCTTCAATATTGGACACATCAATTTTTTCAAAGCTGAAAATATTCATTAAAAACATTCCGAATTCATCCGATGTCTTTTCCCTGTCAGTAGTCATCCTCCAATGATTCAAAAGCTTTCTGCCGTCATATACACCAAAAACTATATTTGTATTTCCCACATCCATAACAACAATCATAAATTGTCTTTCCTCCGTCTTTTACATTACGATACATCTCTATACGCCCAATCTTAAACTCCTAATTTCTTTAAGCTCCAATTCTATTTCCTTTTCAATTCTTGCAATATCGGTTCTGATATCTTCAATGGTCTCTTCCGATTTTACTCTACTGTTGCCCTTTGATGAAGAATTGTTATAGCCGTGCCTTACTCCGCTTTCTCTATTGGCATAAGAGCTTCTTTGGTAACTGCTATCCTTTTGAAAATTATTATCCCTTGATGAACCGCCTGTACTGTTGGACTTATTCAGATATTTTCCTCTACTGCTATCTTTATTGGAAAATTGCTCCTGATCGCCGGATTTCCTTTTCTGAAAATCTCTTTTTCTGCTTCCCGTCAAATTACCGCTATTGTTACTGCTGGTATTATTTGCATTTACATTATTGCTGTTACCGGTTTCAGCATTACTATTGTTAATCACTGTTGATACCCCCTCCTAAATTTTTTCCCGGCATCTAATCAATCCATGCCCATAAACAGTGAAATATCGGCTTAGACTTATTTCACTTTACATTATGCTTTATCGGATAAATCCGCATATACTCACTACTCAGCATAAATACTACTCTTTGCATCAATTTCAGTTTGACTTTCTACTAAATTCAATTAAAATAAGCCTCACTATGTCATATTCCCAACAACTCCCTTGCATTTAATCCTAAAATGGCACTTTCAATTTCATAACCAAAGGAAAATTCCCGAATCTTTTGCACTTCTTCACTTTGATCTCCCCAAGGCGAATCGGTGGCAAAAAGTATCTTCTTATAACCATGGTTATTTATAATTCTCCGTACCTGCTGTTCATTCATAAATCTCACGCTATAGGATGTATCAAAATAAATTTCTGTACCGACAAGATATTTTTCTACCTCATCCCAGTATGAGAAGCCACCCATATGCGCTGCTACAAACTTTCCCCCAGGAAAGTCATCAATGACTCGTCTCAATCTTTCGGGAGTTGCATGGTAAGGCTCAGGAAGCCCGATGTCTACTCCTGCATGAAATATAATTATCAACCCCAGTTCTATGGCCACCTCATATATCGGATACATTTTTTTATCATCAACAAAAAATTTTTGGTAATCGGGATGAAGCTTTATCCCTTTTATTCCGTTCTCTTTTAATCTTAATAGCTCTTCCTTCCAATTCTCGTTTTCAGGATGAATGCTTCCGAAACCTATAATACTGTCATCCTGTATAAGTGCAGTCCAGTTATTTATTTTTTCTGTCTGTGAAGGTTTTGTTGCAATGGAAAGAACTACCGATTTATCCACGCCGGCCTTTTTCATAGATTCTTTTAGACTTAGTATGGTTCCGTCAAGCCTCGCCGGTATATTTGCACATTTCGCCAACTGAGGCACCGCTTTGGCAGCAAGTTCATCATTGAAACAGTGCACATGGAAATCTATAATCATCTTACCTTCTCTCTTTCATTCATAATCTCCATAATAATTAATATACAGTGTATTTTTAAAAAAAGCTGCTGAAAATATTATACACCTTATTTCCTCTCATTTCCGAAGCAATTTCTTCCAAACATCACTAGCAATATCCTAAAAGGCCTCTTACCGAGACCTCCCCGGAAAATACTTCTTTTACTGTGCCATCCTCACATTTTACTATCAATTTGCCGTCTTTGGTTATATCCTGCGCAATACCTCTATATTGCCGGTCCTTGTAAATTATGCTCACTTCTCTTCCCAAAGTAACCGAATGCTTTTTCCATTCAGAAATAATATATCCAAAATCTCCACATTTTACTTTATCATATATTGCTTCAAACTTTAATAGGATAGCTGCAATTAGTTGGGTTCTTTTTAAAATTTTTTGAATTCCCAATTCTTCTAAATGCATTTTCAACGAAGTGGCTTTATCTGACAGTTCCTCAGAAAAATCTTCTTTCTGTTGGTTCACATTCACTCCTATACCCAAAACCAAAAAGTTGATACTCTCTATCTCCATATTCATTTCAACCAATATTCCGCAGACTTTCTTACCATTTATTATTATATCATTCGGCCATTTTATTCCAGCTTTAATTTCAGCCACCTCGTAAAGTGCCTGCACAACAGCCACCGATGCTGCCAAGGTAAGCATCTGTACTTCTTCAAACGGAATATCAGGACGCAGCACCAGCGACATCCAAATACCTTTTTTGTTTGCGGAATTCCAATCTCTGCCTAATCTTCCACGTCCGCTGGTCTGACAATCGGCTACAATCAACGTACCTTCTTCACAGCCTTCTAAGGCTATTCTTTTTGCATAATTATTGGTTGAATCAATTTGGTCAAAATATATTATATTTCTCCCTAAAACCTTTGTTTTAAGCTCTTCACTTATTTCAAAAGAATTAAGGACATCAGAATCGGGACTAAGTCTGTAGCCTTTTTTTGAGGACGATTCAATAATGTAGCCCTCACGTTTTAACTCATTAATGACTTTCCATATCGCTGTCCGCGATACTCCAAAAAGAGTACTTAGCTGTTCACCCGAAACATATTCATGAGGGTTATTTTTAAGATATAATAAAACTTCTCTCTTCACAGCAATCCTTCCAAAATAATAATTGAATTTTTAATAACGATGCTTTTTTAAGGCTTTTTAACAGTAAAAGCTCTGTCGGTTTTCTTATCTATAAAAGCCACAAATCTGTTGCCATCCTTTTCAATCATCTCCATTTCGCCTTCTGTTGCACGGCCTTTAAAGAAACCAAACAACAGCCTGTCGTTTAAATCATCATATTTCTGTCGAAAATCCTCAATCAGGTTATTTATGTACAGTTCTTCCGAGTTATTGAACAAAATTGGCGAGCCCAATCCCTTATCCAGTAAACTGATCTGTTCCGGAATAACCGTAGTAGTCACAAGACACTCCGGAAGCCTGTACATTCCAAATATATAATCTTTTATAGGTATAATCGAATCCATATAAAGTTTCATAACCTCATCATGTTGCAAACCCAATTCATATAAAGACTTATCGGCTACATAGCAATATTCCGGATACAATTCAAGTCTGAGACATTTGTAATCCGGGGATTTGTATTTATCCATATCGTCTCTGGGATTCAAAAGAGCACATAGGCATTTTTTATTTTCAAATTCTATTTGCACTTCCTTTTCATACCATTGAGACAGTTTCAAGCCACATTCAATTGAATCTCTAACTTTGTCCTGAGGCACATAATAGTAAACCTCAACCATTAAATACACCTCCACAACAATAAATTAAATCATTAAACTCTTGAACTGACAATAGAAATTAAAGATTTAAAAAAAACAAGTCGGCAGCAAACCGCAAAATATTTCTTCAGCCTTCTTGTAAAATATAACTCCATTCTTGTCAGTACAATTGTTTATAAAATTTTTTATTTTGTCTATGAAACTGTCTTCTCTCTCAATTAATTCCATAAGCGGGATCAGCACAAAAGCTCTTTCAAACATCCTGGGATGGGGTATTATCAGTTCCTCAAGGTCAATTCTCAAATCATCCATCATAAGTATGTCAATATCAATTGTTCTAGGCCCCCAATGTATTTCTCTTGTCCTCTTAAGCATATTTTCCACCTTTTGAAGATGTTCCAACAGCTTAAGCGGTTCCAATTCAGTATGGAGTTTTAAAGCCATATTGAGAAATTTTCCCTGTTCTAAATATCCTACCGGTTCTGTTTCATATATATTTGAAACCTTAATAATACTCACGTCCGGAATCTTACTAATTTCGTCAACTGCTTCAAACAAATATTTTTCCCGGTCTCCCAAATTCGATCCCAATGACAAAAATACTTTATGCATTCTCTCTTGACCTCTTTATTTCAACACCTACCCAGCCAAAATCTCCGTCAATAGGTGCATCCGGTTTTCTAATCTTAACAACAACAGTTTTTATTTTATCAAAGTTTGACATTAGTTCCTCGGAAATTTTTTGGGCAAAGCTCTCAATAAGACGAAACTTATTCTTGTTATTTATATCTTTTATAATATCATAAACTACTGAATAGTCCACAGTATTTCCCAAATCATCAGTAATACCTGCCGGTTCCAAATCGAGAAATATCTCAATATCGATATAGAAATATTGCCCTATTTCCCGCTCTTTTTCCAATACACCATGATATCCGTAAAGCTTAATATCTTTTAACAATATCTTGTCCACAGCATATCTCCCACACTTGATAATTTCAGTTTACCATTAGTACCTGCTTGTTTTTTTAAATAAACTCAAAACAAAAGGTTCTGTATCTATACTCGAACCATAGCATCGGTCATTCTTACAACCCGAGCCATTTCCTTCACATCGTGCACTCTTACAAAATCAGCACCTTTAGCTATTCCAAGAGTCACAGTTGCTGCAGTCCCCTCAAGCCTTTCCTCCACAGGAAGATCTAAAACATTACCTATCATAGACTTTCTCGATGTACCTAATAACACTGGAAGATTAAGGGTTGAAAGTTCTTTAAGCCTTCTCATCACTTCAAGGTTCTGATCTAAATTCTTACCAAAGCCTATACCGGGGTCAATCACCATATTTTCTTTTCTAATACCTGCTTTTTCGGCTATCTCAATACTTTTTCTCAGAAACTTTATAATATCCCCCATAAGGTCACTGTACTCACAATTATCACTATTATGCATCATTACAACTCCGGCACCGTATTTTGCAACAACTTCAGCCATTCCTGCATCTTTTTGCAGCCCCCAGACATCATTAACTATATGGGCTCCTGCTTTCAGGGCCTTTTCTGCGACAATTGCTTTAGATGTATCTACCGAAATTGGGACATTGAATTCTTTTGCCAATACTTCTATTACCGGCATTACCCTGTTTATTTCCTCTGTGGCCTCTACCGGCTGGTGCCCGGGTCTTGTGGACTCACCGCCCACATCAATAATATCCGCACCGTTCTCTATCATCTCCCTCGCCCTTTTAACGGCACTTTCGATATTATTGTATTTTCCGCCGTCATAAAAAGAATCGGGAGTTACATTCAGAATTCCCATTATATAAGTCTTTTCACCTATAGGAAGTTTGTATTTACCACATTCGAAATATTCAGGCTTTCCAACGTCCAATCCCGTCAGGACTCTTTTTATTTCCTCGCCGATCTCCTTAAGAATTCCCGGCTGCATTTCCAGCTTGTAAATAAGTTTGTTATATTGCGAATATGTTCCCATAATAAGTATATCAGAAGTTGAGATGCTAAAATTAGCTACACCCCTGTTTACTGCAACATCTCCGCCTTTACCCAGCATTTCCTGCTTAATGATATTAGCAGCAAAAGTGCTGACATTTTCAATTTTCATTGTAATAAACAACGCCTTATTTGAAAGCCATGGTATCGATACCGCATCTACACCTATCTTGCGGATTTCTTCCTTGGCTGTACTCATATTTTCAATAAACAATAATCTTGCGTTTATCATAAACTCATCTCCATTACCCTAAAAATATATTATCTGTCCCGACACTCTTTTGTCTTCTATCTTAAGTATTCCATAGGAATAATACGGCTGCCACCTTTTATCTGTTGGAGAACCGGGATTAAAAAACAGGACACCTTCAATTTCTTCATTATACGGTGCATGACTATGCCCAAAAACAACACAATTTACTGAATCGTCTTTAAATAAATTGATCGAATTTTTGAGTGCATTGCCGCCATACCCGATATGACCATGGGTAATTCCAATCTTTACACCACTAACATCCAATATCTTTTTCATGCCAAGTTTGCTCTGCATAATAAAATCGTCATTATTCCCTGCCACAGCATAAACTTCCGCAATCTCCTCAAGCTCATATATTACATAATCTTTTATAAGATCTCCGGCATGAATAATCATATCCACACCCCTAAATGCCTCCAAAACAATATCGGGTATTGCTTTGCCTCTGCTGGGGATATGGGTATCGGATAGAACTCCAATAGTAACAGTATTCAAAAATAATCCTCCTGTAAAATAAATCTTTCGTAAACAAACAGTTTTTAAACTCCTGAATATCAAAATTATTATAATACATTTATTCTCCTTTTAGAAGTCCATTGCTTAATTGGCTGTGTCTTAAAAAATCTTTACAGTCTCTATAAATTTATTATATCTTGTTAACTTATGATATGCAAAAAGAGTAAACCTTATTGTTTTATTTACATTTTTATATTAAACTTAAATAGTAGATGTTAGCATCATTGGGACTCAAATATCATATAAGAAAATAGCTGTACTTTCATGTTTAATACTGGTATCAGTGTTAGCAGCTAATAGACAAAGGTTAAGGTTATTTTCATTTTTTATATTCAGAACAATATAAATAGTTTAGGAGGGAATATTATGGAAAAAACAAAACTGGATATAAGTGTTGGTCTTCTTGGTGCAATATTATATTTTTCAGGTCTGATTAACTTTTTAGTTCTAGTTATACTAGCAGGATATGTACTTTTATTCGAAAATAACGCATGGCTGAGAAAAAGTGCTGTAAAAGCTGTCGTAATAGTAATAGCTTTTTCCGTCGCTTCAATTATAATCGGTATAAGCAACAGTATATTTGATATACTCAACACTCCTCTTTCCTGGTTCAGAATTCCTTTCAGAATTTCCTGGCCCCTTAGCATAGATTCCATTGTTCTAAGAGCATTGGACATCATTGAAAAAGTTGTTTTATTAGTGCTTGGATTCAAAGCTTTTAGCCAGGGTTCTATGAACTTGGGTCCGATTGATAATATTATAGATAGAAATAATTAATTTCTTTTCATTTAGGTGGTGGTTTATCGTGTCTTTTTTTGAAAAATTGACTAGTGCAGGAAGGGATATGGCAAAAAAGACCAAAGAATTGGCTGATATCACAAAACTTAACATGCAGATAAGCAGTGAGGAGGACAAAATTAAGAACAATTATATAGAAATAGGCAAATTATATTATGAGCTATTTTCATCCAACCCGGATGAGAAATTTGCAGAGTTTTGTTCTGCCATAACCGAGTCAAGAAATAAAATCGAAGCTTTGAAAGACCAAATACTTGAGATTAAATGTGTAAAGAAATGTTGCCATTGTGGTGCAGAAATAACTAAATCGGCTGTATTTTGCAGTGCATGTGGCAAAAAGGTGGAAAATGATGAAAATATAACTTCCGCTAATACCGAAGCAAGCGGCGAAACCGACAAAAACACTGAATTCAGCCAAAATGATAAAAATTTCGAAGCTGTTGAAAATAATAATCTATCCGAGAATACAAACGAACCGCAAAAAGCCGAGTCCACACCCAGAATGTGTCCTTCATGCAATAATGCCGTTCCCAGTGATGCAAAGTTTTGTAATAATTGCGGAATCAAATTAGAGTAAATATTGTTACCATTCGAATTACCGTAAAATACATAAACAGGTCAGTTGTATAAAAAAGCAACTGACCTGATGTTTTTTACCTCATAGAAAAGTTTTCTCAAGTATTTCAACCAAATCCTTTTCATTAACTTGTCTGGCATTATAGGATGTGCTTCTTTGTTTCATGGTAAGAGCCGCATAATTTTTAATTTCTTCACTGCTCAAACTCAAATCCTTTTTAATCATTTTTTCTATTATATCTCCAAATTCGTCTATGGACGATACCTTGAATAACTCCAAAATTTTATTTATTTTTTCTCCGACTGCTTCATAATTGAATTTAAGATATTCCCGCATAAAGTAACCATTAGCTCTTCCATGGGGTATTCCTTTAAAATAAGTGAGAGAATATCCTAAACCATGAATAATTGTTGTTCCTGTATGGGAAATAACCATTCCTCCAAGCATGGAAACATAGATAAGCTTTTCTCTTATATTGAAATCAATATTATTGTCTATTAAATCTTTTGTACACTCAGAAAATATTCTCATAGCCTCTAATGCCAATATATCACTTACCGGTGTAATTCTTTTACTTAAGTATCCTTCCATAGCATGGGACAGAGCATCAACAGCCGTGTCGACAGTAGTCTCATAAGGCATACTCTCCGTATAGGTTGCATCTATAAAAGCAAGCTTTGGGAAAGTATCTTCATTGCCAAAACTCATTTTGGTCTTAATATCGTTTCTGGTCAATATGGAGTAGGGTGTAACTTCACTCCCCGTTCCTGCCGTAGTTGGAATAGCAACTATAGACAGTGGCCTGTTTTCAAATACATTTTTATAAAGTTCCAGAGGTTCAATATCATTTACTGCCAATACTGCAATAGCCTTTGAGGCATCAAGGGGCGAACCGCCTCCAATACCGATTATAAAATCGGCTTTAAACTCTCTTGCCGCTTTTCCTCCTTCTGCCACATTCTCCAGAGAGGGATTGTTTTCAACTCTATCGTAGATGCTGTAATCTATATTATATTCTTTAAGTATTTCTTCCACATGACTAAGTGCTCCGCTAGCTTTTGCAGAATTTTTACCGGTGACAATGAGAGCTCTCTTGCCGCATTTAGCAACCAACTCTTTATTTTGAATCAAACACCCTTTGCCAAATAAAACCTTCGTACCTATCTTAAATCCAAACTGCATATTATCACCATTCTTCTTTATAAAATTGTGAACCAAATTCATTATATAATACTTTTTTTGGTATTGACTATATATCGATGATCTATATATAATATCATATATAGATGACCGATATATAAGGAGTGATAAAATGAAAATTGACAAAAGCCTTATGTCGGGAAGCACCACATTGCTTATACTCAGACTGCTTGAAAATGCCGACATGTATGGATATCAAATGATTGAGGAATTGGAAAAACGTTCTCAAAACGTATTTACCCTCAAGGCCGGTACGCTATATCCTCTGCTTCATACATTAGAACAGCAAAAGATGATAGAATCCTATGAAACCACAACAGCAAACGGTCGTCCTCGAAAGTATTATCGCATAACAAAAGCCGGAAGAAAAATGCTTGAAGAAAAAAAGGCCGAATGGCAAGTCTATACTTCTGCTGTAAACAAAGTATTAGGAGGTGACTGCTATGTCGGAATATAACAAAGCCATACAAGAGTTTTTGGAAACAGCGTATATGCAGATATGCCAAAAAAGCAATTCAAACTACCAGTCAAAGTATATCATTCCCGCATATCCTAGAATATCATTATTACTCCATACATCATTAAAGTTCAAAGTAGCTTTACTGCCCCAGGAAGATACATCTATATACACCTGACCTATCGGCCTGTAATCATGCAAGCCGGTGATTGTAACCCAGTGTATCTGAAAATCCTGGTTCGATGTTATACCGGTATCCGGATTTGTCCAGGGAATACTTTTTAGTTTTGAGTTCCTCCAATTTACCAATGCAACAGGGCAGTCTTTTCTTAACCCGTCTTTTATATATTGAACAGCATTGTTAAAAGTCGGTTCTCTTTTATTCCAATGTGCTCTCAGGGATATTCCTTTGCTTTTTGCATACCTGATAACACCATCAGCATACCATGACAAAAAAGGAATACCTCCAGCCGGTTGAACAAAAAAGGGCATTTTCAACGGTTCCACATATTTATACACTTGATTCATATGAACAATGAAATCGTCTTTGGTGATATTATCCAGGTTATTTCCACTGTATAATGCCTTTAATTCAGGATTCTTCAATGCCAGGTAAGCCGTCGTGTTTGCAGCGGCAACTGTACCGCATCCGCTCTGCCTGCCTACCTTTGTGTCAAACCAACTCTGGTCCCCTCCATAATATATAACGCCTCCTGAACCGGCAATCAGTACAAACTCCTTTAAATCCATACTTACCCCTGTCCTCTATTAAAGGAAAACTCAATGTTTAGTATTACAATTCCATTATATGCAATATCTTTATTATCAGTGTATTCGTGACCGCTTACATCAAGTTTCCAAGTTTTTCTGCCTTAACCTTATCAAAAAGATTTAAAATAAAAAAGTCAGGTGAAACCGATGAAGAGTTTCTGACTTTTGCTTAAATTTTTATAAGAACTGAAATTGCTTTAGCGGAATCAATTATTGCTATGGCTTTTAAATGTTTATTGTAATAGATTGAAGGTCCGGATAAAGTACGTTAAAAAAAACGAATCTTACATAAAAAATACCACTTAGGCTTTCTGCCGAAATGGTATTTTGATTTGCTCTTTTATAAATTCTGTTTTTTCATTCACCTTTGACAATACATGATTCCCTATTTCCTCAAAACAAACTTTCCTACTGATTGTGAGAGAGCTTCTGCAGTAGATTTCATTTCTGCACTTGATGTATTGAGTTTCTCAAGCATCTTTGTATGCTCAATTATATTGGCTGAAACTTCCTCACTGCTTGCTGCCGTTTCTTGTGTAACAGCAGACAGGTTGCCAATCATTTCAACAATTTTATTTTTCTTTGTCTCCATATCTTTACTGAGTGTAAATACCTCTTTTATTCTATACCTTGTATTTTGAATCGCATTTGCTATTTCGTTAAATATTCTGTCAGTTTTAGCTGTTGAATTTGTTTGCTCTTCCAGAATATGATTTATGTGAGTTATCATTTTACTTATATTATTTGAGTTCAATTGTATGTCGTTTACAATTGTGTTAATTTCTTCAACCGACTTGGCAGATTGTTCGGCCAATTTTCTTACTTCCTCCGCAACTACCGCAAACCCTCTTCCCGACTCACCGGCCCTTGCTGCTTCAATTGCTGCGTTCAGAGCGAGAAGATTGGTTTGTTCTGCAATACGCGATATGGTTTCTGACACTTTGCTTATCTCATTTACCTCTCTTTGAGAATCCAATACAATTTCATTTATTTTGCTTGAAAAATCAGTGTTTTGCTTGGTTTTTGCACTTAGATCATATATAGCTTCCATACCCGTATTTTTTAACTTTTCCGTACTTTCTATTTCCTTTTCCAGAATGTTTGCCGCTTCAATAACCTGTTCAATAATCTTTGCAAGGAAGTTAATATCCTCAACTCCATCACTTACATCCTTTGCCTGTTGTGTTGCACCCATTGCTATTTGCTCAACAGCCCCAGATATTTCTTTATTCAATTCATAATTTACACTTATAGACTCAGCAAGTTTTGATGACGATTCATTCAATAGATTTGAAACTTCATTTATTTTGCCGATTAAATATGAAAGATTGGATGCCATCTCCAGAATTTTTTCACCCAAAAAACCAACCTCATCTCTTGAATCAATTTCCACAGATGAGGTAAGATCTCCCTGAGACACTTTACTAACAAATTCACATAGTTTCTTAATTGATGCAACAATATGTTTGGTGGTAAAATAAACTATTAACCACATAATAAAAGCAATCGCTACCGTCTGTCCTATCGTTTCTGTCAAAGCCCTAAGCGTTTCTTTTCGTGCAAAATATGTTGTATAGGTCAATTCAACTCCACCGATTCTTTCATTTTCCTTAAGGACATCACATTTTAGAGTTTGCAAAAAGTTTTTATTATTATACTGTGTACCGACTTTTCCTTTTTCAAACAAAGTTTTATCGTTATTATCATATATTTCAACAGAGGCTACCTCATCATTTTCCAATAAAGCAAGTCCAATGGCTTCAACACCGGATGTATTGAACTGCCATAGAGGGTCAATAGCAGACACCTCGGCTATTTTTAATAATCCTTCAGCCCTTCTTTTCAAGTTCTCATGCTGTAATTTATAGTTATTGACACCACTTACCGTATTGCATATCAGTATAAGCAATATGCCCGCAACTGTTGTTGGAATAGTGAATCGCAACGACATTTTCTTAAATTTTAGGAATTTCACATTCCATTTTTTAAAATTACTTTTTAAAACTCCTTTTTTATAACCTCTCATCATGACCCCTCCAAAAAAATACTTTTGATTGTAAAGCAATACGGTAATAAATCAAATTTAATTTCTTATAACAAGTATTATATTTCTAAACAGTTATATTCAACTTATAAACTTATACAGAGACTTTTATTCAAATTTTCAAAATCAGCAATAAATTTATGCCAAGGCTAGTCTCGAACCTCATCCATTATGCCTTGACATAAATTTATTGAGGAGTGGATTAACTTATGTAAAAATTAACGGTAATTATTTAATTGCAAAAACGCATAAAATGCATATGGCCATTCTGCTTACATAATGATAATCGGAAAAATAGAAAATAATATTTATTAAAAAATTATTCATAACATAGTTTTTTCTAAACAGAAATTAGTAATTTACCAAATCAAGTAAATTTTTACCTGTAAAGTTTATAACCCAATTTATAATTATGGGCGTTGTAACTCCTCACCGTTTATGCTATACTTTTGCTTGCTAACAGCAGCAACAAATACATAGTTGATAAGAGGCGAAAACATGGATAAATTAGTTTTGGTTACAGGACATAAAAATCCAGATACTGATTCAATTTGCTCAGCTATTGCATATTCGGAACTAAAAAAAAAGTTAGGTGTTAATGCAAGCCCAAGAAGACTGGGTGAGATTAACCGTGAAACTGAGTTTGTTCTTAAACATTTTGATGTGGAAGTACCGGAACTTTTATATACTGTAAAATCACAGGTTTCAGACTTGAACATGGATAAGATAATACCGGTATCACCGGATATATCCATTAAAACCGCCTGGAACCTTATGAAAAAAAATAATATTAAGACACTTCCAGTCGTAGATGAGTATGAAAGACTGCTAGGTATTGTAACTTTATCGGATATTACCAATAAATACATGGATGCCCTTGATAACAATACCATTGCATCTACCAGAACATCGCTGAGAAACATTGTCGAAACATTAAATGCAACACTACTTTGCGGCAGCCAGGATACGTTCCATACTTCCGGCAAGGTGGTTGTTGCAGCAACAAATCCAGAGGATTTGCCCGGATATGTTGAAGAGGGAGATATTGTAATAACGGCAAATCGTTTGGATACCCAGCTTGAATCAATTGAATGCGGGGCAAATTGTCTCATAGTTACTTGCGGTGGCAATCCATCCGAGGAAGTTATTGAAAAAGCCTGCAGCAAAAACATTGTTTTGATGACTACTCCGATTGATACATTTACTACTGCACGTTTAATAAATCAGAGTATTCCGGTTGGGGCAATAATGACAAAAGAAAATCTCATAAAGTTTAATATTGACGATTATGTTGACGATATAAAGGATACAATGCTTCAAACCAGATACCGCAGTTATCCTGTTGTAGACGACAATAACAGAATTAAAGGTTTTATATCAAGATATCATCTTATTTCTCAAAGAAGAAAAAAGGTTATTTTAGTAGACCACAATGAAAAATCTCAGACAGTAAATGGTCTGGAAGAGGCAGAGATTTTGGAGATTATTGACCACCACAGGCTTGGAGACATACAGACAGCCAACCCTATCTACATAAAAAATGAGCCGGTTGGCAGTACTTCTACAATCATTGCCAATATGTACTTTGAAATGGGAATTCGTCCGTCCAAAAGTATTGCAGGAATTTTGTGTTCTGCCATACTTTCGGACACAATAAAGTTTCAATCTCCTACAAGTACTTATACCGACAGAATCACTGCAGAAAAATTGGCTGAAATTGCAGGAATAAATGATATCGATGAATACGCCAACCTTATGTTCAAAGAAGGTTCTTCGCTGCAAGGAAGAACCCCTAAGGACATATTCTATCAAGACTTTAAAGAATATACCTTCGGAAAGCGCAAAATAGGTATAGGACAGGTAAATACAATGGACAAGGAAAAAGTATCCGAAATAAAGAAAGATTTGCTGGAATTTATGAAACGTCTCTGTGAAGACAGCGGATATAATCTTCTTATGCTTCTGTTAACCGATATACTTAACCAGGCTACTGAACTTTTATTTGTAGGTGAAGATAAAGAACTTATTGTAAAAGCCTTCAACGTAAATATCGGTGAAAATAGCGTTTATTTACCGGGAGTAGTGTCCAGAAAGAAGCAGGTAATACCTGCTATTTCAGCTGCTGTAGATAAATTATAATGAAATTTATACTTCTTTTTAATTTAAAAAAGGAACAAGAATAAAATAACATGCTTGTTCCTTTTTATAATCCTATGGACTTGAAGAATATATTTCAACACCAATCAACCGGCAATTCAATTAATCTTTCTTATTAATTACTTGCGGTTAATTAATGACATAACCTCCGCTCTGGTTCTGGCATCAGTCTTTATTATGCCCCTAAGGGCGGAAGTAACAGTCTTTGATCCAGGTTTCTTTATACCTCGCATTGTCATACACAAATGTTCCGCTTCAACAACTACAGCAACTCCTAGAGGGTCGATGGTTTCCATTATAACATTTGCAACCTCACTGGTTAAACGTTCCTGCAATTGAGGCTTTTTTGCCAGTAAATCCACAATTCTCGCCAATTTGCTGAGTCCCATTATTTTACCCTTTTTAGGTATATATACCACATGCGCCACTCCTACAAAAGGCACCAAATGATGTTCGCACATAGAATAAAGGGGAATATCCTTTACCATAACCATTTCCTCATGGTTTTCCTCCTGAAATACCTTAACTACTTCTTTAGGGTCCTGATGAAGCCCGGCAAATATTTCCTCATACATACGTGCCACCCTGTCCGGTGTCTCAACAAGTCCTTCACGGTCAGGATTTTCTCCAATTGCAATAAGAATTTCCTTTACCGCTGCTTTAATACGCTCTTTATCAACCATTTTCATTACCTCTCTTCACTTAAATAACCATTGTCATATATTATACTTCATTAAAATGCTTCCTTAAAGACAAATTTATAAAAATTTCAATTCCAACTTTAGTAAATTATTTAGCTCTAACTAAAAAATATAGGCCGTCTGAATTAACAATCCAACGGCCTATATTCTTTATCTTTTATAATAAACAACAAACTTATCCATCTATGCCTTAGCCCTATTTTTAGAAATAACATCAAAGGCAACAGCTGCTAGCAGTACAAGCCCTTTGATTGTCATCTGCCAATCACTTCCAACACCAAGGGAAGACATACCGTTGTTTAAAACGCCCATGAACAGCGCTCCTATAACAGCTCCTATAACTGTACCGACACCGCCATAAGCCGACGCACCGCCTATAAAGCAGGCTGCAATTGCATCAAGTTCAAAATTGACACCGGCCACAGGAGACGCTGCATCAGAACGGGCAGTAAAGGCGATACCTGCTATCGCTGCCAATACCGACATATTAACATAAGTTAAGAAAAGTACTTTATTGGTGTTGATACCCGACAGTTTTGCTGCTTTTTCATTACCTCCCATTGCATAAATATATCGTCCGGGAACAGTTTTCATAGTCAAAATTGAGTATCCAATAAGAAGTACGGTTATTATTGCCAAAATTATCGGAATACCTTTGTGAATAGCCAAATAGAAGAAAAATACATTAATTGCTGCCACAACAAAAACCAACTGGGCTATAAATAAAGGCAATGGAATAATATACATTTCATACTTTTTCTTTTCCGAGCGTTTCTTATTCTCCAGAAAAACATATATAACCGAAGCAAGAATGCCCACCACCAGTGCTGTTATATTTATATTTACATCCTTTACTTTGATATTTATACCCATTACATTGAAAAAATCCGGAATATATCCGCTGCTAAGCTTTACGAAACTTTCAGGAAAAGGTGCCAATGTAAGTCCTTTGAGCAAAGTATTGGTCAAACCTCTAAATACGAGCATTCCCGAAAGAGTAACAATAAAAGCCGGTATTCTTACGTAAGCTATCCAGAACCCTTGCCATACTCCAATAAGCGCTCCCGCCATAATAGCAATTAAAATAGCCAGCCATACATCCATTTTCATATTGATTATAAGAGTACCCACTATCCCACCTATGAATGCACATACTGATCCTACGGACAAGTCTATATTTCCTCCGGTCAGAATACATAATGTCATTCCAATGGCAAGAATCAGTACATAACTGTTTTGCAAAATAAGATTTGTAACATTCATAGGTTTTAGAAAAATTCCCTTTGTTGCAATCTGAAAAATAATCATAGCAGTAAAAAGTGCTATAAGCATCGCATACTGACGTATATTATTTTTTAAAACCGTCTTTACACTTCCACTTATATACGTTGTCTTATTGGACGTATTTACTTTTACCGTCTCCACCATATTCCCCCCTGTTACTTTGCATAATGCATCTCATAATGCTTTCCTGTGAAGCTTCGTTCCGGTATTGTTCCCCTACAATCCTTCCCTCATTCATAATATATATCCTGTCGCATATACCCAGTATTTCCGGCATCTCTGATGAAATCACGAGAATAGATTTGCCTTCATCGGCCAGCTTGTTTATAATACAATATATTTCATATTTTGCACCTACATCTATCCCTCGTGTCGGCTCGTCAAGTATCAATATGTCCGGTTCAGTAAAAATCCATTTGGAAAGTACTACTTTTTGCTGATTTCCACCGGACAATTCGCCGGTCTTTTGAAATACGCTGGCAGCTTTAATGTTAAGCTTTTTCTTGTACTCTTCCGCAACGCTGATTTCTTTATTTTCATCGATTAGCCATCGTTTTACCAATCCTGAAAGGTTTGCATGTCCAATGTTGTTTTTTATATCCTGTATGAGAACAAGCCCGGCTGTTTTTCGGTCTTCTGTAACATAAGCCAGTCCATTGTCTATTGCCTGTCGTACATTTTGAATTTTTATTTCTTTTCCGTCCTTCAAAATTTGACCGCTGATGTTTTTACCATAAGACTTCCCAAATATGCTCATGGCCAGCTCAGTCCTTCCCGAGCCCATTAAACCTGCTATTCCTACTATTTCTCCCTTATGCAGCTTTATATTTACATCTTTAATTATTCTTCTTCCTTCCACCAGCGGGTCATATACATTCCAGTTTCTCACTTCAAAACACACTTCGCCAATTTTGGGAGTACGTTTAGGGTATCGGTTAACCAATTGGCGGCCTACCATACCTTTTATTATGCGGTCTTCAGTTACAGTATCATCTTTTTTCATAGTCTCTATGGTAGCACCGTCTCGAAGAATAGTAATGGAATCGGCAACTTTTAAAACTTCATTTAGTTTGTGAGAAATGAGTATTAAAGTAATTCCATCCTTTTTCAACTGCAGCAACAGATTGAGTAAATTTTCCGAATCGGTTTCGTTTAAAGCTGCTGTAGGCTCATCAAGAATCAACAGTTTTGCCTTTTTAGCAAGCGCCTTTGCTATTTCAACCAGCTGCTGCTTCCCCACGCTTATATCTTTTATCAATGAATGGGTATTTTCCTTCAATCCAACTTTTTCAAGAAGTTCCGCCGCCATTCTATGGGTTTCGTTCCAGTTTATAAATCCCATTTTTGATCTTTCATTGCAAAGAAAAATATTCTCCCCAATAGTCATATAGGGTTCAAGAGCTAATTCCTGGTGGATAATGGCAATTCCTGTATTTTCACTGTCTTTTATATTTTTGAATACGCATTCTTTATTTTCAAAAAATATTTTTCCGCTATAGGTTCCATGGGGATAAACACCGCTTAACACATTCATTAAAGTAGACTTCCCGGCTCCGTTCTCTCCTACCAGGGCATGAATTTCCCCCGAAGCAACTTTTAAATTGACGTTATCAAGAGCTTTTACACCTGGGAAAGTCTTAGTAATATTGCACATTTCAAGAATGTATTCCATTTTATCCAACTCCCAGCTAAGGATTGAAATAGGAGCAATAATGAAAAGGCTATGACCTTGACATTATTGCTCACTATTAATGTACAAAGCTTTATAAGTGCCTTTTAAAATTAGATTTTAGAACTTTTATCTTTTTTTAAACCCCAGCATAGGATTTTGCAAAAAGATTTGTATAAATTTCCAAGCACAAAAGTCTTTATGTTGACAAGCCGATTTATTTCAGATCTTCTTCGGTATAATATCCGCTGTCTATAAGCAGCTTTTTATAGTTTGAAGCATCAGCATAAGCCGGCTCACAAAGATATGTAGGTACAACCTTTTTACCGTTATTATAGGATTCTGTATCATTTACAGGAACTTCTTTTCCATTCTGAATAGCATCTATCATTTCAACTACTTGAGCCGCAAGGGTTCTGGTATCTTTAAATATCGACATTGACTGATAGCCTTCTATCATAGCTTTAACATTTGCCTTATCGCAGTCCTGACCGGTAATTATAGGGAATTGTTTTGAGTCTCCAAAACCTGCACTTTTAAGCGAGGCAATTATACCCAACGCCAAACTGTCGTTTGGTGAGAGAACAGCATCAAGATTTTTGCCATCAGCATAATAACCTGTTATAAGATTATCCATTCTTGCCTGAGCTTTTCCCGAATCCCAATCCTTTATAGCAATCTTTGTAAATTCCTTTTGACCGCTGGGTACAACAAGTTGCCCATTTTCTATATACTTATTCAAAATACTCATCGCACCTTGATTGAACAAAGTTGCGTTATTATCATCGGGAGAACCGGCAAACAATTCAATGTTAAACGGTCCTTTACCTTCTTTTAACCCTAATTTTTCTTCAATATACTCTCCTTGAAGAACACCTACCTTAAAGTTGTCAAAAGTCGCATAATAATCTACATTTTCTGTCTGCATAATGAGACGGTCGTAAGCTATTACTTTAACACCGTTGTCAGCAGCCTTTCTAAGCACATCGGAAAGAGTAGAACCGTCTATAGATGCAATAACAAGAATCTTGCAACCTTTAGTGATCATGTTTTCAATTTGCTGGATCTGTAAGTTATTATCGTTGTTAGCATATTGGAGTTCAACCTTGTAACCTTTTTCTTCAAGTAGTTTTTTCATGTTGGCACCGTCTTGATTCCAACGTTGAAGGGACTGCGTAGGCATTGCAACACCAACAAGTACTTTTTCTGCATCTCCTGAAGTTGAGGTTTGCTTTCTGGAATTACATCCTGTACAGAATAGCAATAAACCCACTAAAAACAAAGCAATCAGTTTTTTCATCATATTATCTCCTCCCATTTTTATATATTTACTCTTTGGGCAGTTATCCCAGCCATTAATTGAACAGCTGTTTAAGCGCCCAAAGGCAAAATTATATCATTGGTAAAATATCTATATTTTATTAAAAATGTTTTATTTTTTTAAATCAAGGATGTTATGCCAAAAGAGACATTCTATATTATACTTTATAAAATTTGTTATGACAAAACAAACTTACATTTCCTATAAAAAAATAACATAAAAATAACCAATTGAAAACTATGTTTATAAAAGTTATATTCTAGAAGCATCTAGAAATATAAAACAATAGTTTACAATTGGTTATCTTAAATTTGTCCCAAAAGCCAAATATTAAAAATTAAACTATCAACATTATTAACATTAAAATTATCCTACATTTTGAACCATTTCCTCTGCCTTAACGTTATTGTTTTGAATTTCTGCTCTCAGCTCATTTATGATATCTAAAGATGTTTTAAAGTCCTCATAGAACATGACAATAAAATCTCCGGGCTGTGCATCAAGTATAGCCTTCTCCAGTGCTTTTCCTTCCGAATAAACAATTTCAACATTTTCCTTCGGTACTCCACATTTTATAATAGCATCATAGAATATTTGTGCCACTTCCCCTGCATCTCTGCCTCTTAGATCGGAATCTTCCTTTATATATAACCGATCAAACGCACCGGCACAAATCCTGGCAGCTTTGCTAATGCTTGAGTCCTGCCTGTCTCCCGGCATGCCGACAACTCCCACAAATCTTTTTGCCTCCAATTTTTTAATAAATTTTACTACTTCCTGGATTCCGGCAGGATTATGACCATAATCCAGCATTACCTTAAACTCACCCATATTGAATATGTTAAATCTGCCGGCATTTAAGTCTGTATCAGGCAAGAAAGTTTTTAAACCTCTTTCAATAATCTCCAAAGGCATATTTAATCCTAAAAGAGCAGATACTGCTGCAAGGCAGTTTTCAATATTACAGTCGAGCATACCGCTGAACGTTATGGGTATGTCTTGGACTTTTATCAGATGCATTTTAATTCCTTTATTAATCATTATTATCTCGTCATTTTCGATAAACACTGCCATTTTTCCCTGTTCGATATGATTATTAAGTAAAGGGTTATGTTTGTCCTTTGAAAAAAGTATAACCTCACTTCTTGCCCTTTTTAAAAAATAATCAGCAAATTTGTCATCTGCATTTATGACTGCATATCCATCGGATTTTACAGCTTCAATTACGAGAGACTTTACAAAGGCAAGGTCTTCTAAAGTATTAACTCCATCTATTCCCAAGTGATCTTCACTTATATTTGTAATTACTCCCACATCTGCCAAATCATACCCAAGCCCTTTTCTGATAATTCCGCCTCTGGCCGTCTCAAGAACAGCTGCATCAATTGTCTTGTTCGAAAGCAGCAACCTTGCACTTACCGACCCGGTATTATCACCTTTCATCAAGCACTGACCGTCAATATAAATTCCGCTTGTAGTTGTCATACCCACTCTTTTCCCCTGAACCTTAAGGACATGAGCTATAAGCCTTGTTGTAGTTGTTTTTCCATTTGTCCCCGTAACAGAAACTATCGGAATTGAGTGTTCTTTACCCTCCGGAAACATCATATTTATAATGTCCTCTGCCACATTTCTTGACTCACCGGCACTTGGATAAATATGCATTCTAAGTCCCGGTGAAGCATTAACTTCAATAATTGCTCCCTTTTGTTCATATAAAGGTTTTGAAATATCTTCACAGCACACATCTATTCCTGCAATGTCAAGGCCTAAAGCTTTTGCTGCTTTTACTGCAAGTTCTGCATTGAGCGGGTGAACTTCCTCAGTGCAGTCCCTTGCCGTACCTCCTGTACTGATATTGCTGTTATATCTGAGAAAAATCACTTCATTGTCCTTTGGTATATAGTTCTCGTCACAGCCCTGGCTGTGCAGCACCTTTTTAGCCAAGTCATCAAGTTTTATTTTGGTTAAGGGTTTCTCATGGTCAACACCTCTAAGCTCATTGGAATTTTCAATTTCAACCAGTTCCCAAATGGTGTGAATACCGTCACCGGTTACAAAAGGCGGACGCCTTTCTGATGCTGCAGATACTTTGTTACCCACAACCAATAATCTGTAATCATTTCCATTAATATATTCTTCCACCAAAACAGAATTGGAATATTTTTTTGCTTCTATAAAAGCTGCTTTTACTTCCTCTTCAGTATTAACATTAACAGTTACTCCCTTGCCCTGATTTCCGTCAAGAGGTTTAACAACAACAGGAAAACCTATGTTTTTGGCTGTAAAAATTGCTCCTTCCACGCTATGGGTTATATCCCCATCCGGTACCGGAATCATATAATCCCTTAAAATTTTTTTGGTTATATCTTTATTGCTTGCAATATCTACGGATATGCAACTTGGCAAATCGGTAAGCGAAGCTTGTATCAGTCTCGAATACTTGCCATACCCAAGCTGGATAAGACTTCCGTTACCTATCCTGGTAACAGGAATCCCTCTTTTCTTTGCCTCAACATAAATAGCTTTTGTGCTGGGACCCAAATCATATTCCAAAGCAATTTGTCTCAACCTTTCCAATTTGGAAGAAAAATCAACTTCTTCATTATTCAATATTTCATTAATAATTTCAAATATCGTTCTGGCACATTCTATACCGCATCTCTCATTAATATATTCATAAACTATATAGTATACCGACGGTTCTTTCTCAACCCTTGTCTTACCGTAATGGACATCATATCCTAACATGTTTTGGATCTCTATAATCATATGTTCTGCTACATGTCCTATATAGGTTCCCTCATTAAGCCTTTCTAAAAATCCACCCTCATAGCCTAATGAACAATAATGCTTTTTAAGTCCCGGCAAGTATTCCAGTATTTTCTCGTTAAAACCTTCAATATCCTTAGTTGGATATCTATACAATTCACCTATATCAGCCAACACTTTAATCACCGGTTTATGACTGTAAATGTTTCGTCCGCTAAAAATTTGTATATCTAAAATTTGCACTTCTCTTCCTCCTACACACTTTGTGCACATCACAGTATCAGTTGCAGAATTAATCAAAATCACCCAAAATCAGAGATCAACAATTTCAATTAATTCAAGTTATTCTAAAAACCTCACGAGAAACCATGTCGAATCCATAGCCATGAGGCAGTACATGAATTGTGACATTTGTGATAGCAAGCAGTTCATCGGGTTTTAATTCAGATACATTCGAACTTTTTATTGTTCTTCCGTCAACAACAGTAACTGCATTTGAGCCTATCACTTCAAAATGAGCATCAGGATAAACCTTTATTGCCGTATCCTCATCAATTCCAATACCCAGCATATACGGATTTTCTGCTACTGCACACAGGATTCTCCCCATTCTTCCCCTCTGGTCAAAATGCTGGTCAATAATAGCTTCTTCGAGCAATCCCAAGCCCGGTGCCATTTTTAATGTGCACTTCCTTGCAGGTGTATTATCCTGACCTTCCACTATCATTGTATTGCTCATTACCGAAGCCCCTGCACTTGTGCCAGCTATCACTACTCCCTTTGAATACACTTCTTTTAAAGCCTCGTTTGCTTTGGTTCCTCCAATAATACTGGTTATTCTCAACTGGTCGCCTCCGGTAAAGAAAACACCATTGCAATTTCTTATTATATCTGCATTATTCTCATCATTTGCTTCATCCCGTGTATTAATATTAAGTACCTGTATATTATTAATCCCTAAAGATTCAAAAACCATTCTGTAATTATTGCCTACTTCTCCGGGTTTTTCCGTTGCAGTAGTTAAGATTACCAAAGTACCTTGATGCCCAACAATGTCCACAACGTGTTTTAAAATAGTCTTATCTCCCGTTTTGTCTTCTGCACCGCCAATAATAATAAGATTTCCTCTGACTTTCTCTTCCATATTTGTCCTCCAAAAAATATCATTCAAATTTCTTATTTATCTCTTCCATATTAAGTACCTTTAAAGAGCTGTAACAAAAAAGCAAGGACCATCTATCCTCGCCTCTTAATAAAACTATATTCCCAGATAGTGTCTCGCATTATTCATTATTGCTCCGCTAAAAATCAGTCCAATACCCATTAGAATTATACTTGCAACAATTACAAACAGCCCTGTTCTGCTTCCGTTCTTTGTTGAAAGTATACCCATTATCACACCAATGAATCCAAAAATAAAGGGATAAACAAAAAGTGACATTATAGCAGAAATTATTCCTATTGCAACTAAAATTCCCGTTCCTCTCGAAATCTTCTCCCGAGTATCAGCTCTATTCATATAATCACCCTTTATAAAGTATTTACACATTTCTAAACTCATATTCATCAGGTTACTGCTCTTATTGACAATTTTCGTAAAAACCTCTTTTTAAGATATTACCGTTATCTATAAGTTTCTGTCCTCCCACAATAACACTGTTTATGCTGAAGTCATGTTTGTTTATTATCAGAATATCTCCATCACTGCCTTCAGCCAACACTCCTTTTTGCGGATACAGCCTGATTCTTTTTGCTGCATTCTCGGTAACTGTTTTAAGTACTGTAGTCAAATCAATTTTTCTTTCCAAAACGCAAATTCTTATATCTTCAAACAGCTGAGACACCTTGCCAACAGCCGCACCGCCTTCCTTTGAAGGAATACTTCCATTGCCGTCAGATGACACAGTAACTCTTTCTATTGGTATTTTCTCTTTTAGAACCAATTCCAAGGCATCGGGTACCGAATAACCGTTTTCACTGTTTTCTCCAGCAGTAAAATCTATGTTGCCACCCTTCTTTGCAAATTCCAAAGCCTGATAAAACAGATTCTTATTTCTGTTAAGGTGGGTCGGTACAAACATATCCACGGGATAATCCGAATTCTCCACAAGCTCAATAATGGGTTTTAATCCATTTTTTCCGTCTCCCACATGTATGTGCACAATACCGGCTTTATTAGCTAAAAGTCCGCCTGCTTTTGCTTCAAATGCAATTTCTTTTAGCATGTCTATCGTAGGATGGGATGACCTGTAATCGGATATTGCAATTTCACCCACTCCTATGATTTTGTCAATAAGAGTTATATCTTTTATTATCTTACCGGTTATAGTAGCTGTAGGAACTTCATAACTTCCGGTATAAATATAGGTGTTTAGGCCTTCTTGCTCTAATGCTTTGGCTTTTGCCAGAAGCCCTTCTATGTTTTTTGTAATACTGTCAAACCCTAATAAACCTACAACTGTTGTTACTCCTGCAATCAATATATCACTTAATCCAATTTCCGGTACTCTGCTTATAAAACCTTCTTCTCCACCGCCTCCTGTAATATGTAAATGCTGATCTATAAAACCCGGACAAATTATCTTGTCAGCACAGTCAATAACTTCTACATCTATCAAATTATCTGACGGGATGTTTTCTCCAATTTTGTATATTTTATTGGAAATAACCAGTATATCTTTATTCCCTAAAAATTCGGGCGCATAACATTCACCATTTTTTAAAAGCTTGAGCATTTAATCCTCCTCTTTAATTTCAATACTTTGGTATTGAGTGCTAATAAACACCTCATAAACTGTTGCTGACAACAAAATTAATGAATAATTCCATATCACGAAGTATTATTTATCAACATAAAGAATAAAAAAGTTTTACAACTGCCTTTCAGAAAAACATTAACTAAGTTTATTAAACCGACTTCAGCCACTTGAAATTAATTTAATGTTTCAAAAATAAAAACATATTATTACCAAAATATAAATTCAAAAAAACCAAATTTTTTGAAATAGAAATTGCAAAGCATTTTTCTACAAAATATCTATATTTTTATAAATTTAATATTCACAAATTCCAGGCCGTGTATATATGGTATTATTTTACAATATAGAATATTTTGTTAAAATTTTTCTATGTCTTTTTGTTTTATGCGGTGATAAATTTATAAATATTTTGCTCAAAAATAAAAAATTTTTGTGTTTTTCGACAAAATATGCACATACGTTTATATTTTTCTTCAATTATATTGAAACCCTTCTATTTATTAAGGTTGCTAAGTCATAATATATTTGCTAAACTTTAAATAATACTTTATGTAAATTTAATTTTACATAAAAATACATTATAAGGATAAAGGATGGTCAACGTGACTGTAGATTTTAATCTTCTAACAGCAAAACAAAAGAAAGTCTATTCTGTAATTGAAACATTTATCAAAACAAGAGGTATTCCTCCTACTGTAAGGGAAATAGGCGAAATGGTTGGAGAAAAGACTCCAGGTGCAGTTCAGGGAATTCTAAACCGTTTGGAGCAAAAAGGCGTAATCAAGAGAGAAGTCGGTATGGCAAGGTCCATACAGCTTGTTACCGATACCTCTCAATACATGAACCCTGTCTACCTGCCAAAATTAAAAAAGGTAAGCAATCGTAACATATCCGATCTATTCAATATTTACAACATAATACAGTATTATCCATTCCCTTCAGCATTATTCGAAGCAGACAGCTCACCGGAAAACTGTTTCCTAATAAGCTGCCCCGATAACAGCCTCCTTTACAGTGGAATAAAGTATGAGGATCACCTAATTATTGACAGGGATATTGAAAACAAATTAAATGATGGGGATATTGTTTTGATACTATATGATAATCATGCGCTTCTGAGATACTATAGCAAGCATGAAAACCCCAATAATATTGTGCTAAAAGCAGATAGTGATTTAATCGGCAGAGAAGTTTTCAGTAAAGATGAAGTAATAATTGTTGGAAAGTTAATAGGGAAATATACAAAATATTAATAGGGGCATCAACCCCTATTAATATTTTATATTTGATTAAAAAACAAATAGCCCATGTTTATTGAATCCATAGGCTATCTGTGTTTATGTTTTTTAATGATTCTAATGCTTTAAAATAACATATAAAACTTTATATAGTTATCCTATATTTTCTCAATCTCTTCCTTTATAAGTTTTCCCATTTCTTTAGTACCAACAACTTTTGAATCCTGTGAAGCTATATCAGCTGTCCTGAATCCTGAATTGAGGACATTTTCAACAGCTCTTTCAATTGCATTGCTTTCCTCTTCAAGACCAAAAGAGTACTTCAGCATCATACCTACAGAAAGTATAGTAGCTATAGGATTTGCCTTATCCTGACCGGCTATATCCGGTGCAGAACCATGTATCGGTTCATACAGTCCTAAAGACCCTTGACCAAGGCTGGCAGATGGGAGCATTCCTATGGAACCGGTTATCATTGAAGCTTCGTCAGACAATATATCTCCAAACATGTTTGAAGTTACTATAACATCAAATTGCATCGGATTTCTTACAAGCTGCATTGCAGCATTGTCAACATACATATGGTTCAGCTCAACTTCAGGATAATCTTTAGCAACTTTTACAACTACTTCACGCCATAATCTTGAACTTTCAAGAACATTTGCCTTGTCTACCGAAGTAAGCCGTTTTTTTCGTTTCATAGCAGCTTCAAATGCTAATCTTGCAATTCTTTCAACCTCGAAGGTAGTGTATTTTTCCGTATCATAGGCAGCCTGCCCCATATCTCCGGCATCTACCCTTCCTTTTTCACCAAAATACATACCTCCCGTCAATTCACGCACCACCATAATGTCAATTCCATCTTTAACTATATCAGATCTCAGTGGTGAAGCATCTTTCAATGCTGAATAAATTACTGCAGGTCTAAGATTTGCATACAATCCCAGCCCGGCACGTATCCCGAGAAGACCAGCTTCAGGTCTTTTATCTCCAGGAAGATTGTCCCATTTATATCCTCCTACTGCACCTAAAAGTACTGCATCACAACTTTTACATAAATCCAGTGTTTTAGCAGGAAGCGGTTCACCAAATGTATCTATTGCACAACCTCCAATAGCACCTTCTTTTAGAATAAACTCGTGATTAAACTTACTTCCCACAGTATTTAAAACACCAATAGCTTCATTAACAACTTCAGGTCCTATTCCGTCTCCCGGTAATACTGCAATATTAAACTTACCCATAATAAACACCCCTTAAATGCACAATTTTATCGACGTCCAATTTTTCAGAAATTATGCTTATTTGTAATAATTTAACTTTATCATATAATGAAGCATAATTTTTTAAGTCAAATTTAACTCTATGTTAGCATTATAAACAATCAAACAGCAGTATTCTTCATGTATTAATTTTTATTGCTCAAGTTTTTTTAATGTTTTTTGACAAAACAGAATTTTCTTTTCTATACTGCAAAGGAGTCATCTTAACATACTTTTTAAAAATATCATTGAATCTCTGCTGATTGGAGAAACCAACATTCAGTGCAATATCACTAATCTTTAATGTTGAATCTCTTAACAATTCCTTTGCTCTTTCTATTCTGGTTCTAAGAAGATAATTAATTGGACTTATACCCATTTCTTCCTTAAATGCCCTGGTAAAATAACTGGTACTCAAAAAAACATATTGGGCTATATCCTTTAGAGATATATCCCTTTCATAATTATTATTTATATAATTAACAGATACCTGTATCAATTCTTTAAGTTTGGAACTTTTATTTTTTATACTGTTCTCCCATTCCATCTTAAGCGCCCTTGATATTAACACAAATAATTCCATTACAAGCAAATAATTAAGCAGCTCACTTCCTAAATCGGGATTCTCCCTTTCCTCCAATATCCTGTTTAAAATACCGATTATTTCATTCTTTTGACTAACTTTAAGTTTTATAAAGTCACCCGATTCTTTTCCGCTGACAAAGTCCAAAAAGAACTCCAAAGATACCCCTGAATATTGCATATCAAACTTGTTTACAAATTTGAAATTCAATACAATAAATTCACAGGCTGACTCAGATTTCACAGTAAATTTGTGGAATTGATTTGGTTTTATAATTATAATGTCATTCGGACCTATTTCTACCGGACATCCAGATATCTCAAAAATTGCGCTTCCTTTTTTTATGTAAACCATTTCGTAATACTCGTGGCGGTTCGGTTCCATAGACCACGTCTTATCGTGGATTCTTTCTATTGTCTTCACTATTACAGGCAAATATGCCGAAGAATTCAAAAGACCCTCCCAGGCTTTTGGGAGTATTCCGCTTTCCACTTTGGCTCACCCTCATTCTTATATATCCTAATTAAAACTATTTACATTGACTTTTTACCTTTGAACTCATATTTAAAAGATGCCATTATCAATTAGTATTTAAGCCAAACAGAGATGCAGTTCTTTAATCAAAGCAATTATGTCATATTCAATTCATCAACAAACTCGAGACAGAAAAAACATCAGCACTACATTCCTCACATATAGCATCAGCCATATTATACCATATAACAAGAAATTTATCCTATCCTCTTACATTAATTGTACAGAAACAGCGTAAACCGGTCAATCTTTCGTTACATAAGCATTGATTATTGACATAACATAGCAAAATATAATATATTATTATAAGCATTTATGCTAATGTTTGCTAACTATGAAATATTTATTCATTGCACTCTCTGTCCCATCAAATAAAGCTTTGCTTCTTCTACAAATTAACCAAACATTTAACATCAGGAAGGTATAGAAAATGTTTACAGATAATAAAATAAAGGATAAATTGTACGAAGATGCTTTATCTATATTGTTTTCAGAAAACTACGAAAGAGTGTATAAGCTAGCCCTATCACTTACCTCCGATGAAGAATTGTCAAAAGATATAACTCAAATTACTTTTACGCGCGCATTTGAAGGATTAGACAAATTAAAAGACAAATCAAAGTTCAGTGCATGGGTTTGCACTATCGCTACAAATGTGTCTAAAGATATGCTAAGAAAAAAAATAAACAATAGAAAAAAAGTCGTTTCACTATATGACAAAAACGGAAATATACAGGACTATTTACAAGATATAGTGGATTTTGATAATATAGAAGAGCAGTACGAAGCCAGTGAAATGGTAAAATATATACTTAAATATATTAATTCGCTGGATATAGAAGAAAAGCAAATCGTACATCTTAAATATTTTGAAAACTATACCTATGCTGAAATAGCAAAAATTATGAATATGAAACAAAGTACCATAGGAATGAAGCTATTAAGATTTAAAGAAAAACTTTCAAATAAAATTAGCAAAATTTTTGAGGAAAAGGAATTAAGTAAAAATGGTAAGAAAATGGAAGACAGTCAAAGAAGATACTGATTTGTTGATTGAAATAGCATATAAAACTAAATACAGTAATATAAAGTGTCCTCCGAAAGAAGAAGTTTGGTCAAACATTAAAAATAATTTAAATATAAAGCAAAAAAGGGTTGTCAGAATAAAAAGTTTGACCGCAGCTGCTTTCTTTTTAATTTTCGCGACCTTCTTTTTCTTATCGGAACCCACATCGGTAGGTGCTTTTGCGAACAAAATAATAAAAAATATTATCAATATTACAGAGGATACTTTTAGCATCCTTAAAAAAGTTAATATAGAAGACGGTTTAGATGTTACAAGCAATGATTTTGACGATCCCAGATTGGCAGAAACTCAAAGTATTGTTAACTTTGATTTGACTGTTCCTAAATATATGCCAAAAGGTTATGTCCTTGAAAGTATAAAAGTGCTGAATAATAATAAAGATCAGGAAGTCGTTTCTTTATCTTATGCCAATGAAAAAGGCGGCAGCGAAAAAGATTTAATTCAGATTGAGCAGCAAAGCAATCCTGACGGTGCAAGCATCAGTTTAAACGTATTAAGAGAAAATAATTCAGATATAAAAAAAATAAATACCGATACAATGGAATACGTATTAATTTTTTACGAAAACGGATTTTGTAAGTTTATGTGGGATACTGATAATATAAGTTATGCAATATTTGGAAAAATAAACGAAGATGAAATGATTAAAATTGCCGAATCAATGAGATAGGTGTACAGTAGTACACCTATCTCCAAAAGACATTAAACCTTCTAGTCAGCTTCTCCAACAATCTATAATTTTAATTAACATATATATAGGGTGCAGTAGATTCAGTAGTATGGGTCTGGTTTCCATATTTGGCATAGTGTACAGCCCTGGCTCTATAATAATTCCCAGGTTCATAAAAAGAAAATGAAGCATCTTCAAGAATACCTGCCGTATTGAACTCAATGAATATCCAGCTTGTGACATCTACCCATTTAGTCCCGTCCCATTTCTGAAGATAGATAGTAAGTTTCTGGTCACAAAAGTAAAATGCGTTTTGTCGGCCAATCATATATAGCGAGTTATTTCCTTTGTTAAAAGTAATTGTACACCACCACTCAAAAAGAATTGCACTTTGAGGGGATGTCGGTGATAATGAAATTTCGTCACCTATACTAATATTTGAGTCTATGCTTTCCATATCAATCGGCGGTGGTGCAGGCGGCCTTATGTCTTCATTTTCTGCATAAATCACTTGGTTAAAGCCTAAAACCAATACTAATGCACACAAAAAAGACATAATTCTTTTTTTCATAATATACACCATCCCTCCTTAGTTATTTAGAACATGTGGTAAAATTACATGATAATAAAAGAGCTAAATTCCCTCCTTTCTTGCTGGAAAAGATAAACACTGTGAAAAAACGGTAGGATTATTCAAAGCATTGCGATTTCATTTAAAAGTCTCATTTTTGCAGCTTTTATGTCGATCAGGATGTTCTTGAAATGATCCAAAACAGTCTATAACTACTATTCGCGGACTTATTGCAGATAAATGACTAAAAATAGATATTTGATTTTTCATTCTTAAAAAATATCTCTTCATAAATAAAAGACTGTTATAAGCTTAAAAATATCACAAAAAAAATAATTTTTTTATTTTTTTTGTGATATTTTGTCGTTATAAGTAGTCTTATATTATAGAGTGAAAAAAATAACATATAAATCTTAGATGAATAAGTTAAATATTTCGGTGTGCTTTGTGGATTTGAAGAACTGTATTAATTATTGCCATTCATTAGGCAGAAAGAATAAGCTTTTTAAATTATCGTTGTTTACAGAAGTACTTTTATAAAAATCTATTAATACTGCTCATTTTGCTGTACATAAGCCAGTGCTTAACAAGATGATACACACTAAAATACAACATAAGGGGTTTTGCATAATGGGGACTAAAATTTTGGACGAGTTATTTACAAAAATAGCTGATGCAACAAAAGTAGTTGATGTGGCATATCATGAGATAGCAGACGGTAAATTGAATCCAATTCATAAGACCGATACTTCACTTCTAGGTATTGAAACCTGGAAAAAAGAACACAAAAAAAATCCTGTTTATATTGAGCATACGGCTATACTTCAAGAAATTGTCACTGAAAAGAAGACCATCGTAATAATGGATACCCATAGCGACAGTCGCTCAGCCAATGAATTTTTCTTCTTTGGAATTGAAAGTATAATGATTATCCCTGTAATACAAAACAATACAGTAGTAGGTATAATTGTTGTGCCATCCATTAAAAGCCCTCATTTCTTTACTCAAAAAGAAATAGAGACTTGTATCGAACTGGTAAACCATTATATGCCAAAATACTTTGAGAGTTTTCACTCTGTAAATGATGGAAAAAAAAATCGTATAGCTGATGGAATATTAAGTTTTTTAAAGCAAAATGGCGTAGATTTCGTATTTGGTGTACCGGCAGGTACTGTAAGCCCAATTTTTGATGCTATGAACGATATTGATATAAAGCCTGTTATAACTAAGAATGAGGCTGGTGCAGCATATATGGCTGCACGATATGCAAGTGTGTCAAAAAAGCTTGGGGTTTGCATAGGTGCAGGTGGCGTTGGTGTTAATAATATGATAAATGGTATTGCCGACGCTATGAGAGCAAAGTCCCCTGTTCTGGTTATTTCAGGGTATGTAAATAGAAAATATATAGGAAAGGGTGCTTTGCAGGAATTAGATACAGAGCATATCCTCAAACCAATCACAAAATACAGTAAAACTATATTGGATGAAAAATGTGTTCTGAGTGAACTGGAAAAAGCTGTTCGTATGGCTTTAACTCCGCCCTGCGGACCTGTTCACTTATCCATACCCCTTGATATACAATTATCTGAAAGATTTGAAGATATTCCGGGCAAGGTAACAATACCGCAAAAAGACTATAGGGATAGCATAGCAGATTTAAATAAGGCAGTCTCTGTTATCTCTAAGGAAAAATTCGGTATAATTATGGTAGGAAAGGGCTGCAGAGGGTTATCAAAGGAAGTTATGGAACTTAGTGAACACTTACAGTGGCCTATAATAGTTACCCCGGAGGGCAAAGGTGTAGTTCCTGGAACTTTTCCTCTGAACCTTGGAACTTATGGATATTGCGGTTCCGATGCTGCCGCTCAGTATGTAGAAAGTGACTTGGCTACTTGCATATTGATATTAGGTTCAAGTCTTGGCGAATGTTCTACCTGCAATTTCAGCGATTCACTTGTTAGAGGCAGAAAATCAATTCATGTTGATTTGGATAATAGAGAATTATCTAAAGTATTTAATACTGATATAAACATAAACTGCGATATAAAGGATGCAATTGCATTCATATTGAATAATACACCTAAATCTGCCAATCATTTTGAAAGGCCGTCATTGAATCCTCCTTATATCAAAAATCATGAGGGCCTTTCAATTCGATTGTTCATAGAACAAATAACAAAAATTTTACCTTCGAACACATTTTATCTCTCAGATTTGGGAGAGTACATGAATTTTGTGTTTAAATATCTGGAGATCCCAGAAGGCAGCGATTTTGAAATCAATCTAAACTACGCTGCTATGGGGTCAAGTTTAGCAGGAGCCATTGGTGTACATTATGCTTATAAAAACAGACCAGTCGCCGTATTCGCTGGCGATGGCTCCTTTTATATGAATGGTTCTGAAATAATTACAGCAATGGAATACAATCTTCCTATTATTTATTTTATAGTAAACAATGCAATGCTGGCATATGTTGAACATGGTCATCAATTTTTGTACGGAAGAGTCTTAGACGGCTTTAAAACTCGTAGAATTTCCATTGCGGATATGATGAACAGTATTGGAGTTAAATCGATTTCTATAGATAAAACTGAGGATATACACAAAATAAAAGACTTTATTGCCGATATTGATGGACCTCGGGTTATTGAACTGGTAACCGATGGAAGTGAAAAAGCTCCTATTATGGATAGATTAAAAGCCCTTAAGTAAAACCAAATGCTGCCCATCTTTTGTTTATAGGTAGTAAGTTCTTATGTTTCTTTATGCCATTTCAAAAAACCTTTCGATTTTACCCATTACAAAAATAATTTTTGAAATGGCAATTGCATGCTTTTTGAATAATTTTATTTAAAAAATATAAATTTCATCTAAGGCTACATAAGAACTGCAGTTTGAAGCGACTTTGGAATTCAACATCTGCTTAACAAAATCTACTCAGCAAAAATACCTATAATTAAAAGGAGGATGCACTATGGTTCATGTAAAAGATTCAAAAGGATTGTATGAAATTAAGTTCGACTCTACCAGACGTATTTGCTACGAGAAGAATTCGGGATTCTGGCGCAAAGAAGACATAGAAAGGTACCACGATGACTATGTAAAAAAAGTATCCCATGAATTCAACGGAAAACCTTGGGCAGTATGCTGTGATCTGAGAGGATATAAGACCTCTAATATAAACGAAGAAATGGAAAAACACACCCAGTGGAAGGTAAATTCAGGAATGTGCTGTGCTGCAATAATTGTTAGTGATACAATTGTAAAAATGCAGCTAAACAAGGCTTCCGGAGGAAAGTATCCTCAAATGGCTTTTACCAGCGAGCAAGAAGCTGATGAATGGTTAAGATCAAAAGGATTTTAATAATTTCACATGCTATAATAATAAAAATCCCCTTAAGAGTATCTTCTCTCTAAGGGGATTTATTATTTTAACTTTTTTTATTTTACATTACGTCTGAACGTTCCAGATCTTTTGAGCAAACTCAGGTTACCCGGCTTGCTTCTTCCATAAAATTGACTATTTCTGAATATACCTTGATTTACCGTTCTTGCATCCTCAATCGAATAAAATGCTTTTGAATTACACATTGTAACTATCTCTAAAGCTTCTTCCAGCTCTTTTCTTTTTATAATTGTATATACTATTTTTACATCCCCGTTTGCTCCTTTTGCATCGACTACAGTAACACCAAATCCTGCATTATGAAGCCTTTCCATCAGTTGACACTCGTCCTTTACCAGTATTACTCTCACAACCAGCATTCCTATTGCCAATTTTTCTTCAAGGATCATGCCGACCAAAGTACCCATTGCAAATCCAGCTGCATAAGCAAAATAACAAGCAATATTATCTAAATGCTTCATTATCTGACTGATAGCGACAATCCATACCAGTACTTCAAAAAAACCCAGCAAAGGCGCTAAGTTCTTTT
Source organism: Acetivibrio clariflavus DSM 19732 (assembly GCF_000237085.1). GTDB lineage: Bacteria > Bacillota > Clostridia > Acetivibrionales > Acetivibrionaceae > Acetivibrio > Acetivibrio clariflavus. The sequence continues at coordinate 4,709,877 of NC_016627.1, forward strand.
TACCTCTTGAAACAAATATAATACGTATTGTACCTATTGATACATCAATAATACGGGATAAAAAAATAAGTATAGGCAAAACAACCCAACTGAAAAAGTCGGTATTTATAAACTCAAAAAAGTTTATTACCCCCACCTCCAAATTTTGCTAAAAAAATTAAAATACCTTCACAACTAAAGATTAATACTAACTCTGCCAATTCCTTTAACAGCACTCCAAATTTTCACTGTCATAGACAGTTTATATACACTCTCACAAATAAATTTCCTTAATTTTAGTACTTATTATTACTTATACTTTACTTTATATGCAAATGAAAATATAATAAAATATGTGAATATGTAGTCAACTTCCATATAAAACTAATAACGTAAAAATATGTTGTAAGATAAATAAATTTAAGTACTTTTTTTGCACAGCATATTATCTCGCCTTGCAATGATCTAAATCGTGCCCTGGAAGGCTGAAGGAGGTAAAAGGTATGAGAATTAGCGGAGTATCGTACGCCCAAAGAAAAACTCACTGGATAAGGACGATTGTTATGGTAATAATTATACTTGTATTATTGGCTTCTATAGCTTTAATAGGAGTTTCGACATACACAGGATGGATGCTTACTCATCCTAAAAGGAAAGCTTTGCCGGTTTTTACATCAAATATAGTACCGGAATACAGAAATATCTCCTTTAAGGACATTAAAGATGAAATAAATTTAAAGGGCTGGTTTTTTGAAGTAAAGGGCAGTAATAAGACTGTAATTTTGGCTCACGGTTACCGTCAAAACAGGCTTCAGTACGGTGAAGATACCTTTGTTTTAATCAAATCTCTCTTAAATCAGGGTTATAATGTGTTGACTTTCGATTTTAGAAACTGCGGTGAATCTGAAGGAAAAGTAACTACTGTAGGCATATACGAAAAAAACGATCTTCTGGGTGCCATAAATTATGCAAAAAAATTGGGTTCTAAACAGATAGTTCTAATGGGATTTTCTATGGGAGCTGCCACAAGTATTGTTGCAGCAGCTCAAAGTCAGGATGTCGATGCAGTAATAGCAGACAGTCCATTCTCAGATTTGGAAGAATATTTGAATGACAATCTTAATGCCTGGAGTAATCTTCCTTCATTTCCCTTCAATCAGACTACTTTTTTAACAATAAAAATATTAGAAGGAGTAAACCCGAAAGAATTCAGTCCAAGAGCTGTAATAAAAGATATAGCTCCAAGACCGGTAATGTTGATACATAGTAAAGACGATGCTTATATTCCTGTAAGCAACAGCCATGAACTCCTTAAGGCAGGCGGAAGCAATGTTAAACTTTGGGAGACAGAAGGCGTGAATCATATAGAAAGCTTTACAAAACTAACCGATGAGTATTTGCAAAGAATAACCGAGTTCCTAAATAATCTTAATGACGATTCTGATGAAAACTAAAATTTTATTCCTGGCATAAAAGGTTATAAAAATCGATTTTATGGTGCAAATCCCATAAAATCGATTTTTAATATCTACACGAATTCTTTGGTATAACCCTAATATTATTAAGTATATACAAGTATATACCTTACAAAGGAAGTTAAATCCGTTAAAACATGCCTTTCTTATACAGCACCATGCTGGTAACCAGTGCTATGGCAAAAGATATTGATAAAGTATATATAAATCCATAACTATTATTTTGCCACGGAACAGGAACGTTCATACCAAAAAAACTTGCAATCATAGTGGGTATGGCCATTACAATGGTTACTGATGTAAGGAACTTCATAACCATATTCAAATTGTTCGAAATAACCGATGAAAATGCCTCCATCATACTGCTTAAAATTGAACTATATATGTTAGCCATTTCAATAGCCTGTTTGTTTTCTATAAGTACATCCTCAAGAAGGTCCTGATCCTCTTCATATAGTTTATAATGCTCTCGAAAACTCGTATTGCTTTCGAGGTCTCTATTTCAGGAGCAAGCTAATTTAGCTCACCCCTAAAATCCACCAATATTTTCCTTAAAATTTTCCAATAAAATTATCCTAATTTTAGCCATATATGGCACCAATCTACCTTGACTTTTTCACAGCGCCCCCAAAATCGAAGTAGGTGGTAATATTTGCCATTACTTTGATTGTGGAGGTTTTATTTATGCTGCGTAACTTTGAGTCTCACACTTCTTATCAGGAAAACCTGAAGCTTCATCTCCTGCTTTTTTGGGAGACCGATAGGGGCAGGGTCACGGATATGGAAAAATCCATATCCAAGCTATACCTTCTCAATTTGGATCCCCTGCTCCCTATCATTAAACCCCTTTATTCTAATACCGGCTGTCCCGCCAAGAACCAGCTGGGTATTATTCGCTCTCTTATCCTTATGCTCGACCAAAAACACCACGGCATTACAAACTGGGCCAAAAAAGTGGCCAACGACCCCCTCCTTTGTGCTATTTGCGGATTCCAATATGGAAAAGCCCCTTCCGTCGGTTCCTACTATGACTTCATTAAACGTCTATGGAAAGCTTCTCATAAAATCCATGTCGCCAGGAAAAAGAAACTGAGGCCTTTCAAGCCTAAACCCCGTAAGAAACTCAAGGCCGGCCAGAAACTGAAACCCAAGCACAACGGCATCGTTAAAAAGTTTGCCAGAATCGCCATGAGAGACGCACTCCCTGAGTATCGTCCCGAACAGATCTTCCAGGAATTCCTTGCCCGCTGTGTCGTTGATGTTTCCGCCAAAATGGGTATCTTGGGCGATGTGCAAAAACTTTCTGTCGCCGGTGATGGCACCCCATTCTATTCCGGTGCTTCCCATTACGGTACAAAGGTCTGTGATTGTAAAAAACACGGTGTCTACGATTGCAAGTGCCCCAGACGTTATTCCGACCCTGATGCAAGATGGGGTTGGGACAGCTACAGGGAACAGTGGTTCTATGGCGATACCCTCTTTAACATCACTGCTTCCGACAGTCCCTATGACCTTCCCATTTACCTGCGTAAAGCACAGGCTTCAAGACATGACAGCATCCTTGCCGTTTTTGCCATGTCTGAGGTAAGAAAACTTTATCCTGACCTTTGCATCCGTAATTTTATTGCCGATGGGGCCATGGACAACTATCCCACCTATGAACTCATGTATCATTGGAACATCATCCCATTCATCCCCCTTGATGCAAAAACCAAACAAACTCTTACCAAGCTGCCTCCGGGAATTATCTGCCTTGATGATCAAGGCAGGCCTATCTGCAAAGGCGGTATCCCTTACGAAGACTGCGGCTACTCCTACCCCAAAGGTATCAAGTACAGGTGCTATTTCGACTGCCATGACATTGAAAAACCTTGTCAATGTACCGATTCACCTTATGGAAGGACTGTCTATTTAAAGCCCAAAGACGATTTCCGGCTGATTACTCCCGTACCCCGCGGCTCTGAAGCTTTTAATGAAAAATTTAAAACACGCACCTCTGTCGAAAGAAGCCACAAAAGGCTCTTTGAAGATTACGACATTGAAGAGTACAAGGCCAGAAGCTCCAGGCAGCGGTTTGCATTGGCTACTTTTGCTGCAGTGAATGTCCACTTGGACGCTTGGGTCAAGCATACAGGCTTTAGTATAATTCCTTTGCTTGAAGAACTTTCTGGCAAAGCAGCCTGATAGCTACCGAGTCTTTATTGTGATGAACCAATGGCCTTCTCATAGGCTTTGCTTTGCTATGCCCATTTTCAGAAAGTTATACAGCATATTCGTTTATCAAGGTTCATTTCGTCAATATGCATTTACTTTTGTCAGTCTCTCAATGTTACTTTATCCCATTAATTAACATTCAGCAGGTTTTCCAGTTACTTTTCGAGACTATTCAGTTTAATATATTTACCTCTAAGAAGCTTTTCCATAACAGCATCATTTGACTTAAGAGATGTGGTAAAGAATACAAGACTCTTTTCCAGCTCAAGAAGTTTAAATAACTCTCTGTTTCGCATGGACTTGTGCAGTGTTTTCTCCAAATCGTCGGTCTTTTTGTCAATATGCCTCAAATATCTTAAGAAATCTTTAGCAATCATAAAAAGCAGTTGTAAGGTAAATCTCGTCTTTTTAAATGTATAAAAATCCTTAACTTTTTTGTTCTTAAATGAATCGATAAGAGTTAGCTCTCTGTTACAGATAGTAATAACAAAGTCATCCATTATAAGTATACCTAATGGAATAGTTTCAAACTTAAGATTTTTTTCATCCTCATATACATAAGGTATATCCACTATTACCAGTGTCTGATTATCTTCAACATCTATTCTCGGTTTTTCCTCTTCATCAAGCGGGTCTCTTAAAAAATTGGGAAGTATGTTTAAACTATGCTCCAAATAATTTAGTTCTTCCTCTGTAGGAGCGGCAAGATTTATCCAGCATCCCTTCTCAATTTTCTCTATTTTCTCCAAATGCTGAGCCATATCGTAGGTTTTGTAAATCTCCATCATTATTATCACTTCCCAATCAAAAATTTATCTTTTAGTTATACTGTATAGTTAATTCCAACAATATACATAAAAATACAATAAAAAACTTCCTCACGACAGGAAGTCAAACAACATTTATTTCGGCATATATTCTTCCCTCGTTGAGTTTTAGCACTATACAGCTTAGGTTTAACAACCAGCTACATTAAACAAAACCTTAATCCGGTAGTGTCTGTTGACCCACATTGGCGTCTTTCGACGTTTCTGGGCAGTAGCCTATTTCTGTATAGGAGCCTCACCTAACAAAGTATTAAGTTTACTTACTTATTATATGCAACATGTACTTTAGTGTCAATAACAACTTGATGGCATCAGAACCCTTCACATTTGTCTATTTCATCAGGTTTGAAAGAATCAAAATTTTAATGGGAAATGCAATAACCTTAAGATTTTTTCACTTCCAAAAGGTATTGAAAAAGCCTTTGAATACCAATTTCAAAGGCTTTTCTTAATTATTTCTTTTTATCCAAAAAATATGCTGGTGGAGTTAAGGAGGCTCCGGAATTATAGTAGGTATCATTCAATTTTTTACCTTCCCTGATTTGCCTTAGCTTTGCTCCAAATTCATCCATCAAGCTTTTGGCTTTCGCATAATTCTGTTTCTCCAATTTATTTATTTCATCTAAGAGTTCCATTATCTGTCCAGTAATCTGTTTTAGCTCTTTTGCACCCTTCAACTGTGAAGCATCGATTTCATCCAATCTATTAATGCCCAGCTTCTGCTTAAGGAAATTGAAGTACATTTTAAAATCTTCATCAATCCTGTTTATCTCGTCAATCTTTATTTGCTTTTCATTTATAAGCTTTTCCAGGCCATCCATACCTTCTTCGCTTATGGCTTCCGTTTGCGCCATAGTCAAAAGCACCAAATCCTGCAAACACTTATATTTTTTATTTGAAGCTTCAATAGTCTTTTCAATACAAAATTCCGGGCTGAAATCCATCTCTATCTCTCCTATTTAGCAACTTGCGCTGTTCTTGAATTTTGCTGTTTCGCAATTTTCATTGCCTGTTCCCAGGTATTCCTGAGTTCCCTTGCATAACCGAGTATCTCTTCAATAATAGTATTATCCTTTTTTATGTTTGCATCAATAAGTCTTGAAAGCATATAATCGTACAGTGAGTCTAATTGATGTGCAATGTCATATTTCATATCTAATGTACACCGAAATTCAGTTAGAATATTCTGCGCTTTTATTATACAATTATTAGCTTTCTCTATATTCTTTTTATTTATAGCCATCTGCGCCTGCATCAAAAACTTGACAAGACCGTTATACAGCATAAGCACCAATTCCTCAGGAGTTGCGGTATATACAGAGCTTTCTCTATATTGTTCATACCCATTATTAAATGCCATTTATATTACCTCCATACTTTAATTAACCCTGTTTCAATGAAAGTTTACTTCATCATTTCAAAAATTTGTGGTATTTGCTTTAAGGTTTTTAACATTTATATCATGCCAATAATATTTTATAGCCATAGATACTTTATTATTGGTTGCTATAGTAGTTACCTGTAATGGCAGATATATAGCTTAGCTGACTTTGCATTTGTGATAGAATTTTTTCCATGGCTGAAAACTTTCTATAGTATTCATTCTCTTTAGCCAACAATTTATTCTCCAATGTATTTATCAATGTTTCCTTATTTTTAATCTGAGTATATAGGTAATTGCTATATTCCGAAGCATCATTTGTATATCCTGCCTTTTCCAACAAAATACCTTTTTTCCCATTGGAATCTCTTGTTGTTCTTACATTATCCTGTATTATATCATACAGGCGATGGGCCAATCCCGATTGCTTATACCTTTCAGTCCTTTTTGCGGAATCGTCAAGACCTTCTCTGTATGTATAACGGGATTCAGTTGTAAAAAGTTTTACTACCTCATCAAAATTGTTTGTAAGTGCATCCCGCAATTTATTCTCATCGATTTTCAATCTTCCCTTTTCGGTATACGAACCGGTAGTTATTCCTATATCATATAAGCTTATTGATACCCCATCTATCTTTTCGTAAAGTGCAGTTCTCAAACTGCTTACAATCCTGGACAAAATGCTGTCACCGGCAAGCAATCCGGTTTTTGCTTTTTCTTCCCACTTTTCTATCTCTTTTTCACTCATTGCATCCTTTTCGTCTTCGGTGAGAGGCAGATAATTTCTGTCATATTTTTCAGAAAGTTTCCCGTTTATTTTATCTAAAAGCTCGTTATATTTATTAACAAATCCTTTTATATTTTCAATAACAGAATCAATATCGGCCTGTACACTAATCGTAACAGGAGTCTCGGAAACTTCTTTGAGGGTATAGGTTACACCGTCTATTGTAAACTTGTTACTGCTGCGTTTCATACCCTCAACACCATCTAAAGTAAACTCTGCATCTTTTCCGGCTGTAAATGTTCCGCCAACGATACCTAGAGATTCCAGTAAGCCGCTTGCTGAATCGGTATAAGTTATATTTGACGCTGCACCTTCAGTCGTAGATTCCAATATAAACTGTTTATTTAATGAATCATAAGTCATTTTGACTCCTGCATCACTGGAATTTATTGCATTCATAATATCCTTGACAGTTGCCTGGGCATAGCTTTTTTTAACATCAATGGTCTTGCCGTTTATTGTAAACGTTACATTCTCATCAGGATCAGTTATATTCAGCACATTTTTAAAACTGTTTCTTATGCTGTAAAGGGATGATGTTAATGACAAGCCGTTTGAGGTATTGTCTCCGTCAGTAAATCCCAGACCCTCCAGTCCATCTCCGGACAATGAAAAGGTACTGCCTTTTAACAGAACTTTTATTTCAACTTTTCCGTCCTCGGTAACTACATCAAATTTTCCTGTGCCAAAAGCGTCCGCGAGTTTTTGTTCTAAGTCTGTTTCAAGTTTTTCTAAAGACAAACCATCTTCGTCCGAATAATCGTCAAGTACTAATGTCTTTGTAACTCCATCTAAAGTAACAGCGATTTTTTTACCGCTTAAATTGAAATCACTAACAACGTTGCTTCCTTTTACATCAGCTACAATATCTGCACTTCCAGTAATTTTGGCAGCAGAAGCAAGAGAAATCACCTGTATTGTGTGAGTTTTATTGGCAGCATCTGCATTGGCTGTAGCAGTCACAGCAGAAGAATTGGAAGATTGGATGTTAAACTTAGCAAAAGCACTCGGCGACCTGAAATTTGTTGCAGTTTTCAATACATTTAAATATTCATCACAAAAGCCCATAAGCAAACTGCTTATCTCTCTGTAAGCATCCCTTTTCCATTCCAGCAATTGCTTTTGCTTATATACTTTATCAACTTTAATACGTTCTACTTTCATTAAATCAGCTATTATTTTATCGGTATCCAGACCGGAATAAGTTCCTGTTATTCTTATTACCGCCATATAAATTATCTCCTTTCATCCACCAAAATCCCTGCCAACTCCCACATTTTCGCAACCATATCCAGTATCTTTTCCGGCGGGATTTCCCTTATTATTTCCTGTGTTTCGGCATCAATTACTTTAACCATTATTTGTTTGGTCTTTTCATGTATAGAAAACTCAAATTGCCTTTTAGAGCCGACTATAGCCTTATTAGCCTTTTCAATAGCTTCGAGAACCTCTTCTTCCGAGACAACACGGTCCTTTTTTTCATATCCCTGTGCATTAAATGAAGATGTGTTTTTGCTATCCTTTATATGATTTTGACTGCTTATGTCCGACCTAGGCCTATCTATATTTAACATATCAACATTTTGAGTCCTTACCGATTGTAACATAGCAGCATCCATGCTTTTAATGTTCATATAAATCCCTCCATGAATTTATAACATAACTTTTCTCATAATTATTATCGGAATATTACAACATTAAATTTATATTAAGTTTTTGCTTGCTCTGTTATCCATTCTTTTGTCTTAGCTATTCCCTCTTCCAGTGAAGTTTTTGGATACCACCCCAGCAAGTTTTTAGCTTTTTGAGCATTACACAACAATTTCGGAATTTCACTTTGAGGGTGTATATGGGGTACATGCTTGATTTTACTTGCATCTCCTGATATTAAAAGTGCCAAATCATTTATACTTATATCTCTGCCAAGACCTGCATTTACTATTTCTCCATTTACCCTGTCCGAGTAACCTGCCTGTACAACAAATTCTGCACAATCCTCTACATAAAGAAGATCTCTTGTTTGCTTGCCATCACCGTATATATTAAGCGGAAGCCCTTCAAGACTCCTTTTTATAAATATAGCTACAACTCCGCCTTCACCATCGGTTCTCTGCATCGGGCCATAGGTATTGAATGGCCTTATTACTACTGTAGGAAGCTTGTAAGCATACCAGTAGGAAAGCACCATATTTTCTCCTGCGATTTTGCTACCTGCATAAGGTGAAGCCGGTTTTACAGGATGGCTTTCATCTATACCCTCATTGTCCTTTGCTCTGTCATATACCATGCAAGTACTCATAAACACCATTTTAACATTGTGCTTTCTGCACTGTTCCAATACATAAAAAGTTCCTACTGTATCATTTTGAAATGTTGTAACGGGATCATCAATACTGTCCTGGACATTGATACTGGCCGCTAAATGATAACATAAATCGAATTTATTTAAAAAGAGTCTTTCTAAAGTTGCTATATCTTTTATATCACCTTCTGTAAATTCTATAAGGTTTGAGTTGTTTATAAACTCCTCTATATTTCTTTTACTTCCGTTTGACAAATTATCCAATATCCATACTTTGTGCCCGTCATCAAGTAATTTTTTTACAACCCAACGCCCTATAAAACCGGCACCGCCTGTCACAAGTATGTTCAAGAAAATCACCCTTTCTGTTATATAAACTCGAGAAAATAAACTGGCTTTTTATTAAAAAAGATAAATTTTAAAATTATTTTACCAAGGCATGTTTTTGCAAAACCTCTTTTACGTTTGAAATTATATATTGAACATCCTCTTCTTCCATTTTAGGAAATAGAGGAAGAGTTATTATTCTTTCATAAAGGTCTTCAGCATTTGGACAGATACCCTTTTTATAACCTAATTGACTGTAATAGGGATGGTAATATACAGGAATATAGTGTACATTTACACCGATATTTCTACTTTGAAGCTCTTCAAAGATCTGCTTTCTACTGCAATCTAACTTTTCCAGTTTAAGCCTTATTATATACAAATGCCATGCCGAATCTGCAAAATCCGGCTGAAAGGGTATATCTACAGTATCCAGTCCGCCAAAAGCTTCATTATATCGTCTAACATATTCCTTCCTCAAACCTAAAAACCTGTCCAATTTATTTATCTGACTTATGCCTAATGCAGCTTGGATATCGGTAATTCTATAGTTATAGCCTAAAAATTGCTGTTCGTAATACCAAGGTTCTTTAGATCTTATCAATTCCTTCTCATTCCTCGTAATACCATGGGTCCGGAATAAAGTGAGACTTCTGTAATAATCTTCATCATTTGTGGTTATTGCTCCACCTTCTCCTGTTGTAATATGTTTAACCGGATGGAAGCTGAACGTTGTCATATCTGTCATACTTCCAACTTTTCTGTCTTTATATGTAGTTCCAAGGGCATGAGCACCATCATCAATTACCACAAGATTATATTTTTTGGCTATCTTCAAAATTTCATCCATATCACAGGGCAGACCAGTGAAATGAACAGGTATAATAGCTTTAGTCTTTTCCGTTATCTTAGCTTCTATATCTTTAGGGTCAATATTATATGTTTTGGGATCAATATCCGCAAATACAGGCTTTGCTCCCATATACAAAATACAATTGGCCGAAGCTGCGAAAGTAATTGGAGTGGTTATTACCTCATCCCCTTCTTTTATCCCTGCTGCAAAACAAGCAGCATGAAGTGCTGCCGTGCCATTGGATACTGCTACAGCATATTTTGCTCCCGTGTATTGAGCTAACTTATCTTCAAATTCTTTTATTTTGGGTCCTGTAGTCAAATAGTCTCCTTTCAGAACCTCGACCACAGCTTGAATATCATCCTCTTCAATCCATTGTCTTCCGTAAGGTATAAATCTCTTTTCCATAATCGTATCTCCCAGTGTTACTAAAAAGTTTTTCAAATTGCATAAAGTTATATAGATCAAGCTTTTTATGGGATACTTTTTTATAAATTAGCTCTTATATTAAACGATAAATGGTAAAAGAAAGTGTCTTTATCATGAGGAAATTTTAACTATGGTATCAACTATTCTTTTTACTCCGTTACCATCAACCAGCTTCTGCATCTTTTTGCTATAGTGTTCCCTCTTTTCAAAATTTTCACACAAATTTTTAAGTTTAAGTAGAAATTCCTCATCGGAAAAATTGTTATACCAACCCAGTGATTCTATATATCCTTTGGTACACAGCATATCTACCACTGCTCTCTGGTTCTCTGCAACAATAACAGCTAAAGTAGGCGTTCCACAGGCACAAAGCTCGTATAATGTACTTCCGCCCGCAGATATAGCAACATCTGACTTTAACATTATCTCTGACATTTTTGAAACATTTTCATAAATTTCAATATCTGTATTCTTTCTTTTTAGTTCCCTGAGCCTATCAATATTCTCAAATCCACTGCCTGCAACAATATTTATTTTTATATTTTTAAATGTGCTGTCCGATAGAATTAACTGCGACAGTCGGTAGCTTAAGTCAAAGGGATCCGACCCTCCAGTTGTTATCATTATTTCTTTTACAGCTCTGTTTGTCTTTCTATCGGGCAAACCTTTAAATTCCTCACGGATGAGATTATATTTCAGACCAAGCAGCATAATCTCATCTTTATAATAACTTTCGTAGTTTAAATATTCACCGGTAATATTTCCGTTTATCAATACATCTACCGGATAGGAAAACTTGTTTATATCATCTATATAGCAAAGTTTTTTAACAAAGGGCTTAAGCTTTAAAAAAAATTCCTCGGAAACGTTATATGAGTCTATGAATAAAACATCAATATTTTTATCTTTAAGTACTTCGATAATTTCTTCGGCTTCTTTTCCAAGAAATTTAGCACCTCCACAGCAAAAACCCTCATAATGCGTTTCAGTATCATGGGACAACTCAATTGCTTCAAATCCTTCTTCTCTTATTTTCAAAATCCCCTGTTCATATTTACTTAAAAACAACACGTCTATTCCGGAATTTCTAAAACCTTTTGCCAATGAAAGGCACCGCATTACATGTCCCATGCCTATATTTTTGCTGCCATCAGCACGAATCGCTACTTTGATCATTTTATCCGCTCACATCACTTTTCTGATTAACTCAAAAGCTTCTGCATACCTTTTGCCTACAACCGTCCCCCATCTTGCCGCTATTATCTCAAGTGCCTTAAGGGACCTCGGATGTGGAAAATCTCTAATCTCTAACTTATAACACTCCATTGCCTTAAGTTTTGCATCAATAGTACTTTCAACATCAACAAATACATTAGGTTTAAAAGAGTTATCACCATATTTGAAATTCCATTCCGTCGATGACGGAGTTTCAAAGCAGTAAATTTCCTTGACACAGTATTCCCCGATAGGTCTCGTCGCTGTAATAACAGCTTCAAAGGTCCTCCTATGATCAATGTTCAAATCGCCGTAATGATGAGTATATATTGTATCCGGATTAAAGTTCTGGATATACTTCTCTACTTCCTTAACAATTTCAAGCAAATCAACGGAATCAAATCGATTGTCCGGAAAACCTGAAAAGTGTACATTCTTAAACCCAATAAGTTCAGCAGCCTTAAGCGTTTGATATTGCAGTTCACTAATCAGTTCATTATCGAAACCTTTCCTTGATTTTTCTCTAGAAGTCAGTCCTTCACCTAAAATAATGCATTCTACAGCATCACCGCTATTTACATGTTTTCTTATTGTTGCCCCTGCACCTAAAATTTCGTCATCGGGATGAGCTGCAACAACCAATATTCTACTCATTCTCATCACCCTCTATTATTTCAACATCTGCGATGATTTTTCCGTTTTTTAAAGATGCTCTTGAAAACTCCATTTTGTATTTTCCAAACTTTATAAATGCTTTGGGATATCCTTCAGCATCCAACATCCTAATGTAATCATATATTTTTTCCAGTTCAAATTCCTGTTTTATCTCACTTTGTTCGGGTTTTCTTCTCTTAAACTCCACAACTTCGCCTAATTGTTTCTGAGGTGTAGGCTTTTCATCAAGTAACTTAGGAATCATATCATTAAATATTATTTTGGATGCTCTCATAAATATTTCCTCAGCAGTTCCGTACAGGTCGAGGTCTTTTTTGAAATAAACATCTCCCGTATCCAGACCCTCGTCCACTTTTATAGCAGATATTTTCGTTTTTCTGACCCCCCGTTCAATAAGATTCTGCAACGGACTGCCTCCCCTTCCGTAGGGAAGATCGGTCATGTGGAAAACAACACATGTAAAGTTATTGTAGAGTTCTTTTGGAATAATCCATGACCAGTGAGGAAATAGAATATATTGAGGCTGTATTGCTTTAACCTTATCATAGGTCAGCTCTTCTTTATCGGTAATTATTGTCACATTGTACGTACCTTCATTATTCTTTTTAAATTGACGTGCATTTTTTATGTTCCATGATTTTGTAGTTGCTATTATTATGTTCAAAGCATTCGCCTCCGTTAATCCACCATGTCCCACTCAAGGGGTGTACCTCTCTCAATATCCTTTGATGCCTTTTTCCCAAGTATGTCATCATAGTACTTTGGTGCAAGGCCATGGGAAGGTCTTATGACTCTAATGTTTTCTTCTGTAAACACATCGCCTTCCTTTATATCCTTTACAACAAATATTGACCGTCTGGACATCCTGCTGATTTTTTCCCTTTCAGAAAGTTCAAAGCTTACAGTTCCAATAGCCTTTTCGGCAGTCCTAATTTCTTCCACCATTTTCTTAAATTCCTGCGGTTCCATGGAAAATGACGAGTCAGGATTTTCGATCTCTCTGCTTATACAGAAATGTTTTTCAATAATTTTTGCCCCCAATGCAACAGCAGTAACCGCACTAATAGATCCCATTGAGTGATCGGATAAACCTACAGGAACTCCAAAAGACTCTTCCAGATATTTTATTGTCATAAGATTCATATCATCTGGAACTGCAGGATATGCACTGGAACATTTCAAAAGACAAAGTTTTTCATTTCCTTCACTAAAAATTGTTTTTACAGCCTCTTCAATCTCTTCAAAAGTTGCAAGTCCCGTGGAAAGAATAATTGGTTTGCCTTTTGAAGCTACATATCTTAACAAAGGTATGTCAATCAATTCAAAGGAAGAAATCTTATAAAATTTTAATCCCAAATCTTCTAGAAAATCTACAGCCGTTTTATCAAAAGGCGTTGATAGAAAGTCAATACCTATCTTCTCTGCTTCCTCTTTGAGTCTTCCTTGCCACTCCCAGGGTGTAAAAGCCTTCTTATATAGCCCGTAATAATTTTCACCCTTCCATGTGCCAGCATTTATTCTAAAGTATTCCTTGTCCGAATCAATTGTCATAGTATCAGGAGTATAAGTCTGTATCTTTATGCAATCTGCACCGCATTCCTTTGCAGCATGAATTATTTCAATAGCTCTGTCAATACTGCCTGCATGGTTTGCTGACATTTCCGCAATTATATAACATGGTGAGTTTTTGTTAATGATTTTTCCGTTTAGTTCAACTTCTCTCACGTATAATCATTCCTTTCAAATAATAATTTCCAATCTTCCAAACTTTTTTCTTAAGGAAGTTTCTGTCTTGCCTAGTTCCAAAAGATATTTTTTATTACCCAGTTCATCAATTTCAGCCAATGTATAGCCCAATCTCTCAAACAGCTCTTTAACAGGCATATTCTTTGCTGTAGGTTTATAATGGGCAATTATCTTTTTGTAACCCAATTCCAAATATAATTTTTCAATATACTCTACTATTTGGTCTTCAATATATCTTCCCATAACTCTGCAACTTAATAAAAACGTATCTATCTCAACTTCCTCGCTGTTATAATGCTTTGTGATTATAACACTTACCATTCCGTTATCTCCATATTTATCAATCACATTAGCAACAAAACAGTCATACTCTTCTTTATTTAAAAGATTTAACAATTCTGTCTCATTATACCTTTTTGTAGTCAAATTAAATTGATTGGTCTTTTGAGTAAGCTGAGAAGCTCTTTGAATATCATCTTGCCTCATTGCCTTTATGGTTATTTTCGTATCTAAAGAATTCAAAAAATCCTCATAGGAATTACTGGTTTTAAGAGCCTCTGTCCTCTTGATATTTTGCCTGTATATCTCAGTTTTTGCGGTATCTTCGTCAGTAGTATCAATAGTATGGAAATAGTTCCAGTATAGTTTAGACGCAAAATCCGCCAACTGTGATGTGTCTTCAGGAAAATCCGGTACAATAACTTCAGGTAACTCTCTTTTGACACTTTCTCTTTCCACCGGATTATCATCTATAAATACAATTGAATCCAGAGTGATATTCAATTCCTCAGACAAAGCTCTGATATTTTGAGATTTTAAATCCCAATTTATTTTAAAGTCAACAAAATCTTGTTCTTTTAGCACCATATGCGGATGTTCCCGGATAACTTTCATCGCATCATCATAATTATTTTTAGAAACAACAGCAAGTATTATGCCCAATTCTTTTATTTCTTTAAGCTTTTTTTGAAAGTCCTTATATCTTGCCCCCTCCTTATAATCCGAAAGCTCAATTCCATTAAAACCAACTTCGCCGACTACTCCACCCCACAAGGTATTGTCCAAATCCAAAACTAAACATTTTTTACGTGTGCCTTTAATCGAATCAATATATCTATTTATATAAAGTTCCAAATATCTTTCTGCTTTCATCGAAAACTTCATTCCACCCAAATACCATAACTTTCGCGAATAAAACTCTTCCTTCCCCATCTGTTCGATTATACTTTTAAGATCAAATACATAGGCATTTCTATACTTATTACTTAAGTCAAATAGAAACTCTTCCCAAAAATACTCCAGTCTTCTTTCTTTTGTGCCGTGTTTTACACTCTTTATTTCCCTGGACCAAAAATCAATATTGTTTATAAAAAAAATAATATCGGGATTACTACTTAATGCTTTTTCAATATACTGCATATTTTCCCTAATTTCTTTATAATTCCTTTCGATACTTTGTTCTTTTATAAGTTCGGCGCCATCAAGAATAATAAATACAATATCCGGTTTAAACGCATATAACCCCGAATTTGAGTTAGTTATTTCCTGCACCCATAATCCGTATCCTTCAGTTTTATAAACACTATAGGAACGTGATACCCTTGATATCAATGATTCAACATTTATATTGGAAAGTATAGACAATTTCAAATTCAACCACTCCTTAAAGGTTGCAAAAATATTCAGCCTATAAGTCTATACAATTAATCTTTTACAAACTCTAAAATATCACTCACTTTCTTTATTCCGGATACTGCTTCAAAAGGTATGGTTATATTTAACTGTTCTTCTAGCTCTGCAATCAGTCTTACATGATTAAGAGAATCCCATGCTGCAATTTCATCCCTCGAAGTGTTAAGACTTATTTGGGATTTGTCAACATTTAAAACCTCTGCCACAATATCAAGTAATTTTTCCATGTATTAAACCCCACTTTCAATTTCATTAACTATATTGCCACCCAGCAAAACTTTAATATATTTTTCAATACTTTTTTTATTGTTTTCCCAATTTCTCTTGTCAATTGCTTGAACAGCTACATCCAAATAGCTCTCATTATCCTTAATATAATACTTTACTATTTTTTCAGTTAAGAAGCCAAAATTATTATGCAAACTAACAACCTTATTATTTTTCACAAAAGTCCTGCAGTATACTTTATCTACATTCAATTTATAAAAAGCATGGTTGAGTATTGCGTATTCCATGACAATTCCAAGTCCACTGTTTATATAATTTTTATCAATGAGATAGTATCCGAATTCAAGATTGTTGCTATTTGACAAATATTCATAGTATAAAACTCCAAAAGGTTTTATGCCCATGAAACAAATATAAAATCTCTTGAGCTTATTGTCTTTTAGCTTGGAAATAAACTCATTATGTTCATCTTCAGATATAATGTGCTGATTAAACATATTTTCCCTTACAAAATCCTGATTTCGCCAATATCTTAACCTTTCTATATACTCCTCATCCAAATCAAAAATATTGTAAAAGTAAACATCTCCTAATTCTAACTTATCATTCTCCATTTTATTGGCATTCCCTTCTAAAATATTTACAAATAACTTATCCAATTTTTTTCTGTTCAATATGTTCATTTATTTTAGAAAGCTGCGGATTTGACTGTATAAATTTTAAAATATCTTTAAAACCAAAATTTCGCCCATATTTATAATAAAAATTATTAAAAATAATACTGATTAATTTTAGATCTTCCTCAGTATCTAGCGTCCATCTATACTTCGACAGATTTATATTGTTTTTGTAATAGTATATCTTGTTTTCATAGGTTTCATATATATAAGGTGTGACATGTTCTCTTTGATAAGGCTTTTTAGCACTATAAAAAGCTTTCTCCAAAATATCAAAGGAAAAAACTTCTACATCTAGTCCTCTCGGATATGTTCTATATTCTAAAATATTCCCGGCATTTGTCACCAACAAATAATCATTTTTCTTATAAAATTCAACTATTTCATCCAGAATAACGGGATCAATCAAAGGGCAGTCCGATGTAACTCTTACAACTGTACTTAATCTATTTTCTCTTGCTGCATAATAATATCTGGACAATACATCCTCTTCACTGCCACAAAACCACTTTACTCCATTCCTTTTAGCCTGTTCCACTATTATTTTATCTTTCACTGAGGTAGTAGTAGCAATAATTATATCATCAAGCACTTTCGACATCTTCAATCTATCAATGACATGTTCAATTACAGGTTTACCGCATATATCAATCATGACTTTACCTGGAAGCCTGGATGAACCCATTCTGGTTTGAACTATGACACCTGTTCTCAATTTTTCTCCCCTGCCTTTCTGATTCTAAATGCTATTGTATTTAATTTTTGTAAAATTACTTCTTTTTTCGTAATAAGAACATACTATCCACATTGTCGTTGTAAAGGTACTTATATTTTTCTTCTTTTATCAGTTCAAGATCTGGAAATCTGTCCATATATAGCTTCACAAAGTTCGTTTTCCATAATAAATCACTGTTTCCTCTATAATTTACTTCTGTATATTCATCTGCATAATATTCAAATCCCCAAATAAATTCCTTTGAACATCTATATATTTCATCCAACACCATATCAATATTGTCAGGTGCAATATGAATTAATACACCACTTGTAAAAACCATATCGAAATAATTGTCTTTAAAAGGTATATCATCGGCTGTGGCTTTAATTATATTAATGCCAGATGTCAAACTTTTGGCTTTTTGTATTGCATATTCCTGAAGTTCTATGCCATATAGATTTTTATATCCCATCTTCTGAAGTAACCTCAGCTGATTTCCCACATTACATCCAACTTCGAGAATCCTTTTATCTTCAAGACCCAATCCCGATAGAAATCTACTATTCATATCAAATCTGCTTATTCCAAACTCTCTTATATAAAGATTGTTTAATTGGTCCGGATCAAATGTACACCTATCCGTGTAATCTTTACCGAATTGGCCTAACCATGTGCTTTCCTGAAAATTGCTTACCATATATTGTCCTCCTTTTTTTACGATGTTTTGCACCTTATTACAGTAGTTTTTCCATTTCCAATATCCTTTTTATCTCTGCTTTGCTAAGGACTTTTTCATTCTTTGAACTGTAATTGCCTTTGGCAATACCCTTTGACTCGGGATAGATGTGCTCGTTATAGGGGGGATTGATTATAAACATATCATTCAGTTCAAAGGCTTTAGTAGACTCATCCTCAGACATAAGTTCTTCATACATTTTCTCGCCTGGGCGTAGTCCGATTTTTTTAACTTCCACTTTATTTTTATTCAAACGATTTTTATCACACACATCATCAATAATTACTTCTGCCAAGTCTTTCAATCGTATTACAGGCATTTTCAGTACAAACACTTCTCCGCCCTTTGCAATTTTGCAAGCTTTAATAGTAAGCTCTACAGCTTGTGAAAGAGACATCATAAATCTTGTCATTTCAGGCTCCGTTATGGTTATATACCCTTTATCTAAAATCTGCTGCTTGAACAAAGGAATTACAGAACCTCTTGACCCCATTACATTTCCAAACCTTACCGATGCGAATATTGTGTCTACATTTCCTCTTGAATAATATGCTGATGACATTAGTCTTTCTGCCAATAGTTTTGTTGCTCCCATCGTATTGGTGGGAGATACTGCTTTATCACTGCTTGAATATATAACTTTTTTTACTTTGTTCTCTATTGCACACGCTATAACATTCTGGGTTCCCAATACATTAGTTTTAACCGCTTCAAAAGGATCATACTCGCAAGCTGGTACATGTTTCATTGCTGCAAAGTTAAATACAACATCAATATCATTCATCGCCCTGTTAAGTCTTTCCTTATCTCTTACATCTCCGAGCAGGAATCTTATGTTTTTCAACTCTCCCAATTTTTCCTTAAGCAGGAATTGCTTATATTCGTCCCTACTGTAAATTCTAACTACTGAAGGCTCTTCCAGTAATATTCTTTCCACCAGAGCTTGTCCTATTGTACCTGTTCCGCCAATTACCAATACTTTTTTATTCTTGAACATAGTCTCTCCTGCTTTCTTCAAGTATAGTACTAATTTTTTGGCTAAAATTAAAACTCCTTTTAAGATATTGGGAAATTACATCCTTAAGCTTCATGTGCTTCATTCCTTCAATCAATGCTCCGCCTTCTGTGGCATTTATAAAAACTCGATTTTCCTTTTCAATCCTTCTTTCTATCCAATATTTATAACTCAACAGCCCCAATGTTGTATAAAGGATCTCACCATTTTGCCCGACTACTTTTCGCATATTTTTAAGTTCTTTGGTATTAACATCTGCAGAAGTTCCATATTGTACATGGTTTCTGCCATTTGTAAACGCAAGATCCTGACCTACCAATATGATAAAGTCAAATCCCATTTTTATGGCAATGTCAAGTGCCGTTGTTGCAACCGATCCCCCAGGGTCAACTATATACTTTTCCTTTTCAGCTTTTAATTGTTCTTTTTTATAGCAAGCTATAGCTTTTGGACCTTTATATGCCGATACTGTACCGGCATACGCAGATGACAGATATATCATGGGTATTTCCATGTTTTCAAACCCTTTAATCTGATTTAATGTACCCTCTTTAGGATCTATAACAACAAATAAATCCGGTATGATATCTCGGAGCAAAAGAGGCCTCAGTGAAGAACCCACTGCAAAAATCATTGCCTTATTTTTTGCTTCTTTCAGATACTCAATATTTAAATCCAGTGACGGCCCGCTTGATACAATAATTACAGATTGCCCTTTAAACTTCTCAAAAAATATACCTACATTCGGGTCATCATTCTGCAAATTTATTTTTATATTATCATCTATAAGTTTTAATAAATCTTTAGATACACTTTTCCGTATATTCCAATCTTCCATAACAAATTTAAAATACTCATTTTCCGGTGGTATTGCCTTTAATGAAGGTGGATGTATAATAAAATTTACACCTTCATTTAGTAATGACTTTACCTTTGAGCAAATATTTGACTCATCCTGTGAAATAATAAGCTCAATATTCGAATTAGTTATAATATGGGTTAAATCTCTCAATTCAAGGGCTTTGTAAAATACATCCATATTATTTTCTAATACATATAGCTTATCATCATACTGCATGAATTTTAGCATTTCATCTATGTGATATCCCAATGCAAACCCATATAACACATGGATCCGAATATCATTTCTATATTGTTGTCTGGCGAACTTAATTGCTTCATCCACAGGATTATATCTGCTGTGCAAATAAAACCTTTTTACCTCTTTGTACAATTCAAGCTCAACTTTTAACGTATAAAGACCGTTATTGCAGCTTTCAACTTTGTATTTTAAGGTATCCGGCCGTCGTCGTTTTATAATCTCATCGTATATATCCGGATAAAAGCATTTTAACGCCTCAATATTCTTTTCAAATACGAGCATTACTGCAAACTCCTCTGAACAAGTATCAGTTTGTCCTTCCATTCCTTTATCACTGGAGTTACCTCATATTCAAGCAAGTCACCTAAAAGTACATAGTCAGTATTCTCTAATGCTTCTATCAATTGATTAAATATTGGATTCATACTTGAAATATCTATGGATACTTCACCTTGTATATCTCTTGTACCTTCAATTGCCTGTAAAAGCCATTGGATTCCGTCAATAAGCTGAATCATGGAATTGGTAGCCTTATCCTCCCTGCCCTCCTGAAAATCTCCGTTTATGCCTTCAATTCCTATAACCATTCGGTCTATATAGTTTATTGCCGATTCAATTACTTCCTTTTTCAATTCAATTTCTGACATAATTATCACTCCTCAGGTGTTTATTTGAATTTCATCCAAAACTTTTTTTGCAATTTCATTGACAAGGACTATTTTTTCTTTAATATCTGTATACTGCATAAGCAGTCCTTCATATAAACAGACTTTCTTCTCATGTAAATCATCAAGAAGCTCGCTCTTTCTTTCCCTATCATTTTTAATTACCTGAATGAAATAACTGCATAATTCATAAATTAAATTCTCATATAATTCTTTTTCCTCTATTTCTTGTGTTAATTGGCTTATTTCTTCCCATTTTTCCGTATTCACAGAATCTACATCTTTAAGTATATCGAGAAGTATATCTATTCTCTTAATAGCTTTCTCTTTCATTTCTTCACTCTCGTCATATACTTTTTGAAGAAATTTCACAATTTTTTCTCTTTTGTCTTTACTTTCACTTATTCCCGCCAGATATATTTTCCTTAATATTCCACATATATCAAATTCTTTAGTGCAATATTCATCTATTATTTCCTTAAGAGGTCTGTTGATAATGCCTTTTATCGGCAATCCTCCCTCGGTACAGTTAAAATAGATGTTTTCTGGAAACACTTTTACATATTCCTCGAAATATACCTTAATAGACAGCATACTTTGAGTTGTATAAACCAAATTACCGTTTATATCGGTTTCTTCTATATAATTTTTGTTCTTTTGTTCAATATTTTTACGAAGAATTTCATCCTGCTTTGCCTTTAAAACCGCACCTTCAGCATAGGTTTGCAAATTCGAATAGCTTAAATCTTGTCCCGTAAGGATAATAGGATTGCATCCTAAAAATCTTGAAATATCAAAGGCGAGATTGGAGACCGATGCACCCGAATTTCTTTCTTTTGAATTCTCTCCCAGTTGCCTTTCAAACCAATTATCATACTCAAAAGTATTCATCTTAAAAAATATTTTAGGCCCTTCATAATTTTTTAATCCATCAAAATGAACTGTTGAACTGTAAGCAAAGTATATATCCTTAGACTTTACATTATTAAACAATATGCTTTCAGCTTTACCACCATCAACTCCGACCATTATATGGGGTTCTATACCGTGACTTTCAAGAATATTAATTGCAGACCCTGCAGATATTATAAGTGCTTTATTTTTTATTTCTTTAAGCAAGTGTATATTTTTATTCAACGAAGGCCCAGCTGAAACAATTACAGCAGGTACACCCTTCAAACAAGATTCAAATATGTCGAGATTTGCACTTTTCGGATACTCTTTCATATTCTCAAAGAAGTTTACAAGCCAATCCTTAGAAAATACAACTGCCGTATTAGTGTTAATTTCATGAACTTTTGAATACTTTATGAATTCTTTCTTTAATTCTAACCACCAGTTTCCGTATGCCGTCCTATAACTCAGCAATTCTTCAAAGGATACACTAAAAATTTCCCCATTCTCTCTTAAATTTAAGAATATTTTGCTGACTAATTCTGTGTCATCGCTGACAATAAAAAGAGTGTTTTTGGCATTTATTAAGTGTCTAATGTCTCTCACAGTCATTAGTTTGACAAAAACACTCATATCAGGCTCAATTACAATTTTATTTTTATTGGGAAAATTTTCGAACAATACATCCAAATGATACCCAGCACCTATCCCCAGCACAGCAATTGTGTCCACACCTTTTAAGTCCAATTTCGAAATCCAATTTTTTGCCTCTTTGATAGGATCATAGGGACTATGCAGAAATAGATATTTACCGTTAACATTAATCTTTAAATTGGGCATATCCGATTTAGTTTTTTCACATAAAATTTCCTCAAGCTTTTGATAATGCTGAGAATAAAAAGCCTTACATCTCTCTGCTAACACAGCATATTCTTTCTTTAAAGCTTCCAGGTTAACGTCAAATAGTTCCCTCATACGCATTTTTCCCCTTTTTATCTTTTGAAACAACCAGCATAAAAAGCCAGCAGCATATAAGCCGCCGGCTTTTTAATTCAAAGTACTAATATTACCTTCCAAGGCTTTCCAGTCGATATTGTGTATAGCACATATATCCAATGTGCCTCATTAGGTTAAAATACATCATAACTTATGAAGCACCGGTTATTGTAACAACTGGAGCACGCCCTGAGGTACCATATTAGCTTGTGCCAACATAGCCGTGGCAGCTTGGTTCAATATATTGTTCTTTGTGAAGTTCATCATTTCTTTTGCCATGTCTACATCTCTGATTCTTGATTCAGATGCCTGTAAGTTCTCTGCCGATGTGTCAAGGTTCTTTATTGTGTGCTCAAGTCTGTTCTGCTTAGCACCCAATCTTGCTCTTTCTGATGATACTGTATTTATTGCAGCATCAATCTTGGAAATAGCCGATTGTGCTTTTGCACTAGTGCTAACACTCAATCCGGCAACAGATAATTTCGCTGCAGTCATTGTACCTATTGAAATAGTAAGTGTTTCACCTTTGTTAGCACCTATTTGAATTACTTTGTTCTGCAGGCTTCCATTTAATAATGCCTGTGTATTAAACTGGGTTTTTTGTGCTATTCTTGTTACTTCTTCATGAAGTTCATTAAGTTCTAATTGTATAGCACTTCTATCTTTTTCTACATTAGTGTCGTTTGCCGCTTGCACAGCCAATTCTCTCATTCTTTGGAGTATTTCATGGGTTTCTGTCAATGCTCCTTCTGCTGTCTGAATGAGGGATATTCCATCCTGTGCATTGCTTGATGCCTTTTGGAGTCCTCTTATCTGGGCTCTCATTTTTTCGGATATCGACAATCCTGCTGCATCGTCTCCTGCTCTGTTGATCCTATAACCCGATGACAATTTCTCCAAAGACTTCTCCTGATTTACACTGTTAATCTTTAATTGCCTGTGGGCATTCATTGCCATCAAATTGTTATTAATCCTCATAACCATTCCTCCTTGATTTTTTTATTTGCTTCCATGCCTATTATTGCAATAACTGAAGCACTCCCTGAGGTACCATATTAGCTTGTGCCAACATTGCTGTAGCTGCCTGGTTAAGTATGTTGTTCTTTGTGAAGTTCATCATTTCTTTTGCCATGTCTACATCTCTGATTCTTGATTCAGATGCCTGCAAGTTCTCTGCTGATGTGTCAAGGTTCCTTATTGTATGCTCAAGCCTGTTTTGCTTAGCACCCAATTTCGCTCTTTCTGATGATACTGTATTTATTGCATTATCTATTGCTTCAATCGTATCCTGGGCTTCAGATGATGTGCCAACCAACATTACTGATGTACCTACACCCAGAGTATCTGCATCCATAGCTTCTATGCCTATTTCTAATGTTTCACCTTTATTGGCACCTATCTGGATTACTTTGCTGCTAAATCCTCCAGCTAACAAAGTCTGTGTATTGAATTGAGTCTTTTCTGCAATCCTTGTTATTTCTGCAGATAATTCATTTAACTCCAATTTTATAGCACTTCTATCCTTGTCTACATTAGTATCGTTTGCTGCTTGCACAGCCAATTCTCTCATTCTTTGGAGTATTTCATGGGTTTCTGTCAATGCTCCTTCTGCTGTCTGAATGAGGGATATTCCATCCTGTGCATTGCTTGATGCCTTTTGGAGTCCTCTTATCTGGGCTCTCATTTTTTCGGATATCGACAATCCTGCTGCGTCGTCTCCTGCTCTGTTGATCCTATAACCCGATGACAATTTCTCCAAAGACTTCTCCTGATTTGCACTGTTAATCTTTAATTGCCTGTGGGCATTCATTGCCATTAAGTTATTATTAATTCTCATAACCATTCCTCCTTGATTTTTTTATTTGCTTCCATGCCTATTATTGCAATAACTGGAGCACGCCCTGAGGTACCATATTAGCTTGTGCCAACATTGCTGTAGCTGCCTGGTTAAGTATGTTGTTCTTCGTAAAGTTCATCATTTCTTTCGCCATGTCTACATCTCTGATTCTTGATTCAGATGCCTGCAAGTTCTCTGCTGATGTGTCAAGGTTCCTTATTGTATGCTCAAGCCTGTTTTGCTTAGCACCCAATTTCGCTCTTTCTGATGATACTGTATTTATTGCATTATCTATTGCTTCAATCGTATCCTGGGCTTCAGATGATGTGCCAACCAACATTACTGATGTACCTACACCCAGAGTATCTGCATCCATAGCTTCTATGCCTATTTCTAATGTTTCACCTTTATTGGCACCTATCTGGATTACTTTGCTGCTAAATCCTCCAGCTAACAAAGTCTGTGTATTGAATTGAGTCTTTTCTGCAATCCTTGTTATTTCTGCAGATAATTCATTTAACTCCAATTTTATAGCACTTCTATCCTTGTCTACATTAGTATCGTTTGCTGCTTGCACAGCCAATTCTCTCATTCTTTGGAGTATTTCATGGGTTTCTGTCAATGCTCCTTCTGCTGTCTGAATGAGGGATATTCCATCCTGTGCATTGCTTGATGCCTTTTGGAGTCCTCTTATCTGGGCTCTCATTTTTTCGGATATCGACAATCCTGCTGCGTCGTCTCCTGCTCTGTTGATCCTATAACCCGATGACAATTTCTCCAAAGACTTCTCCTGATTTGCACTGTTAATCTTTAGCTGTCTGTGGGCATTCATTGCCATCAAATTGTTATTAATCCTCATAACCATTCCTCCTTGATTTTTTTGCTTCCATGCGCCAATCCCACGAATTATATTTTCCAATAACATTTTATGGGAAAATATATTCAATGTAATCTCATAATATATATCGACTGAATTTGAGAAGAATTAATAGAAATTTTTGCTTTTCTTTAACTGAATATAAAATTGAAAAAAAGTGATAAAAATATCACTTTTCCAATAAAGAAGTGTTTAATTGGGTGAAAAACTATTTGAGTATATCCTTTAAATCTATACTCTTAACTTCTGCAGCCTTTTTATTCTCTGCCTGAATTTCAAGATATATCTCTTTTCTATAAACAGAAACGCTTTTAGGGGCATTAATTCCTATACGTACCTGTTCTCCCTGTACATCTACAACAGTAATCTCAATATTATCATTTATAATTATCGATTCATTTCTCTTCCTTGTTAGTATCAGCACCTGTATTAACCTCCCGTCTACGGAGTTCTTCTACAATATAGTGTCTCACACTATACATATCTGTGTCAAGGACAACTTGCATTCCGGTATTATTTTTCGTATTTATTATAACAGGTGCCTTTAAATTCATTGTCATTTTACTAACATCATCAGGTACAACAACAATTGACAGTACCATCACATCTTCAATACTTTCAATATTTAAACTGCTAACAATCTCTTCCGGTATTTCAATGTCATAATCATTTACAATCATAAAAGGATTAACTACCGCAAAAGCCAGCTGACCATCATCAACACACTGAAGCCACCGGAAAGGTGATGTCTCATCTCCATCATATAGAACTACAAATTTTTTTAAATCCTCAAATCCCGGTATCCCTTCCTTAAAATTAATAATTTTGCTTTCATCAATTTCTATTTCGCCAAAATGTCTGGTATTTAGAAGCATTTAATCTCCTCCATTTACTCATATACAGTTAGTATCTATACATAGGTGTTAATTTTATTCTCATTAATATATTTAAATTGAATTGAGGCATACTGTTCCAAGAACACTCTTACTTGAGCCGGTGTAAAGTTTATCTTCAAATCCGCAGGGAAAAACCTGCTCTCCAAACCATTAACGAGCCCATCTGTGTCTTTTTCCATTTCAAAATCAACATCTCCCTCTATAACGGTAATTTTCGGGCCTACTTTAGGAATACAGTCAATGTTGAACTCATGCGTTTTGTAAAAATCCCTTTTGGAAATTTCAGCAATAGCGTTTATGTTGTTTTCAATAGCAGCCAGAGTATCTCCGTCAACAACTGTTTTCCCAATGTACTCTAAGCATTTTTGCCTACCCTTTTGAGCTCCTTCCTTTACAATATCCATATTACTTTTTAATCCGGCACTGGCAAAAGCCTCGGATTGATCAATAATAACCTTTGGCATCTCTGTATCTATTTTTATCAAAGCATGCTTTTGACGAAATTCCAGCCGTGCCGGCTCAGCCTTAAGCTCAAGCTTGGAAGGAATTTTTTCAATACCGATTCTTGCATGGGTTTGAGTTATATAGAGGGCCATATTAGCTCACCCGCTTTAAATTATTTTGGCTAACAGCCTCAGCGCAAAAAATCGATTAAGGAAGTTTGCATTATACTGGCTCCTGCTGACAAAGATGCTTTATATACATTTTCTTCATTTTTCAGAAGCATAATATTTTCTGCCTGATCCACATCTTCATTCTCACTCATAAGTGCAGTAAAATTGAGCAAGTCATTCTCAAGCCTGTCCTTAGTTAATTCTAAACGGTTATATCTGGCTCCGACGCTGGATCTTATCGCAAGCAAGTTATTTATGTCTTTGTCAAATTTTGTGAGACAGTCACTTATTAAATTTTTATCTCCTATTACAAGTGCATTTATAAAATCATTCATATTTTGTATAAGTTTAGCCGGATCCCCAGCCGTTGCATCGGTTCCGTCATTAAAAAGCTGACAGCCAACTACATTTACATTTATTTTGTCACTTATACCTATCTCATACATTATAGATTCAGAATTTGAAACATCTATCAAAAAGTTTCCATCGTCATCAAGAAGTTTTGTATCTGTCTTAAAACCTGAAAAAATATATCTGCCAGCATATGTTGCATTAGCAATTTGAATCAGTTGAACTTTCAGTTGTTCTATTTCATCTGCTATCTTTTTAGTATCTTCAGCAGTCGCAGTATCGCTGCTTCCCTGGACTGCCAATTCTCTTGCCCTTTGCAATATTTCTCCAACATTAGCCAGTGATGATTCGGTTATTTCCAGCCAGGACATAGCATCTTCAACATTTGTTTTATACTGATTTAT
Organism: Acetivibrio clariflavus DSM 19732; assembly: GCF_000237085.1. Classification (GTDB taxonomy): domain Bacteria; phylum Bacillota; class Clostridia; order Acetivibrionales; family Acetivibrionaceae; genus Acetivibrio; species Acetivibrio clariflavus. The sequence goes on from NC_016627.1 coordinate 4,737,789, forward strand.
CATAGACACATCAGTGCGAAGCTTCAGAGCTCTTGCCGCTACAACCGGATCATCGGAAGGAACCGAAATCTTCTTTCCCGTTGCCATCTTTCTCTGATAAGTTTCCAGTCTTGCCAGATTTCTCCCTATATTGCTTATCATATTGTTTATAATCATATTATTGGTTATTCTCATATTATCCCTCCAACTACTGTCCTTTCACCGTCTTATAAACCTACTCTGTTAATAAGAATATCGTATATTTCTGCCATTGTATTAATCATTTGTGCAGCCGCACTATATGCTTGCTGCTGTTTTACCATATTAGACACTTCTTCATCCAGCGAAACTCCAGACTCGGACAATCGCCGATTATCAATCTGTTTTACGATTATTTCCTTATTAGCGGAAAATCTTTTGGCCTGTTGTGAATTTACGCCTAATGTAGTTATAACAGATTTCATAAAATCTTCCGGTGCACCTTCCACAAACATTTGGTCGTTAATCCTAAATTTAATCAATGCACTTAAGTTTTCAATATTGCCAGCCTCACCGGGAGTACTAGACGTCGCTATTTTGTTAAAGTCTTCCAATATATCACTGCTGACAGCAAAGTTTTTGGCTGTTATTTTGCTGTATCTTGCTACAATATCCGGAATATCTGTTGCACCATTTATAAAATCATCACCGCTCATCGATTTATAATCTTCACCCAGCATGGTAAAAAATCTTATTCCTGAAGATGCTGTCGCCCCAGCACCATATCCGTCCACATGACCCCTACCGTCTTCTGAAGGGTCTATTAAACCGTTATTATCCAAATCAATATAACCTTCATTAAAAGCCATAGCAAAAGTTTGGACAAACTGATTCAATTTTTTTATATAATTAGGTATTCCGTTGTAAAGCGGACTTCCATTTTCTCCGGCATTTCCATCCCTAACATCAAGATATCCTTTTAAAACTCCGCCTTTTATTTTTAATGTATTTCCGTCTTTCCAAACAACATCATAAAGATTGGGAACATCTTCTTCATTTAATTTGGTCTCTCGCTGTACGACTGTTAATTCACTGAAACTATAATGATCAATAAATGCCTTTCCACTAATGGTAATTACCAGCCGCGAATCAATCTGACCGTTAGGGAGAGTTCCGACAACCACTTCACTTACATCAATATTTATTAATTTTGAAAGTTCGTCAATTAACAACGTTCTTTGGTCTCTGAGTTCATTGGCAGTATTTCCATCCAATTCCATTGTATAAATCTGACGGTTTAATTGTTGAATCTGTGCACCAATGGAATTTATCCTTGCAACAGTTGTTTCAATCCTGTCATTAACATCCACTTGAAGGTTTTCCAGGCGTGTTGCCAAATCATTAAAATATCTGGCCAAGGTAACCCCTCTCTCTTTTACCAATGCTCTTATTGCTTCACTGGAAGGATCTTTGGCCAGCTCCTGAAGGGAATTGAAAAATTCGTCCATTATTTTGTTAAATCCGCTGTCAGAAGGCTCATTAAATGTAACTTCCAAATCGGATAAGAGAGCCTTTTTTGTCTCCCATTCCCCAAAATTCATGTTTTCACTCCAGTACATGGAATCAAGATATTCATCCCTAACTCTCTTAACTCCTATAACTTCAGAACCTGTACCTACCATGCCTGTACCGTTATACATACTCATAGGCCTTGATGCCTTTTGTACCGTCTGTTGGCGAGAATACCCAGGAGTATTGACATTAGTTATATTATTGTTTATGACATCAAGATTCCTCTGCGCTGTGTACAATCCGCTAATTGCAACATTAAATCCAAAAAAACTCGACCTCATCGTTTATCACCTGCCTACTAATCCCATTCTGGATATAATTGTATCTATCATCTCATCAATAACATTCAATGCTCTGGATGCTGCAGTATAGGAAAATTTGTATTTAAGCATATTTGATACCTCTTCATCCATGGATACTCCCATAATGGCCTGCCTTTGAGAATCAGCGTAATTCACCAGTTTCCGCTGGCTTTCACTTATACCTGCCGCTTCAGATCCTCTATTACCAACATCAAGAATAATTAACTGGTAATATTCATCAATACTCAATATACCTTTCGCATCACTAAGACATTTATTACCTCTCAAGTTTGCTATAGCCAAAGCAATAGTGTTATCACCGCTTGCTCCGCTTTTGGAGGCAACAATGTTGCTTAAATTTAAAATGATTTTGTCATTTAATTTTATATTTCCCATTTCTAAAGGATAATCAGGATTAATGGCTACAAAAAAATCTTCTCCGGGAACTGATGGAGGACCAAGAGTTTTTCCGCTGGTATGTAAATAATTTACTTCCCTTACCAATACATTTACAAGGGCATTTATCCTTTTTCTCAAATCGGAAAGTATGCTTGAAGATTCCTCTACCATACTAATTTCTTTATTTATATCACTATTTATACTATTGCTTATATCAGTCATAAGAGCTTCAAAATCTGCTGAATTTATATCAAACAGACTTCCTGAAGTCCCGTCGCTAATTACATTCCATCCGGCAATTCCCGCTGCTGTACCGGCATTGTAATACGAACTGTCTGTCACAATTGACATTTTTATGCTTTTATCCTTTAATGCAGATACATAATCATCAGCCGTTGACTCTGAGACACCCAAATCTCCTCCAGAAAACACAACTGCATATTTATTGGTTTCCGGGCTAAAATCGCCAATTGACTCTAAGTACGATACAACAGCACCGAAATCGCCTCCCGTATCAGATGTTGGAGTAAGGGACTTAACTGCATCCCTAAAATCTTCTGCATTACTGAAACTGTAGCTGGAAACTGCACTGCCGGAATAGGTTACAAGACGAAGATTATAATCTAATCCTCTTCTCTTTAATTCATTAATATATGTCTCTATAGAGTCCTGGACCTTGCTGAGATTATCTTTATTTGAATCAGATATATCCACCACAAAAGTAATATCAGCTTTAGTATTTGGAGTACCGTTTTCTATGCTTCCTCTAATACCCATTACTTCTCCTCTGGATTCCATTATCCCCTTTATAATTCCACTCTTTATCGGCACCTCAATTTCCGTACCCATAATCTTAGGGATATAAAACAAACCGGATTTACTGCTTGTTTCGGCAACTAAACTAGTTTGCTTATCTTTTGTAACCAAAACATATCCACCTATTGTAATATCCAACTGGCCATCCTGCATCTCGTTGACTTCAATATTCGCCAGTTTAGACAATCGATCTACAAGTGCATTCCTTTGGTCACGATAGTCATTTGCATTATCTCCGTTTATTTCACACTTAAGTATTTCAGTGTTCAATGCTGCTATTTGCCTGGTAATGCTATTCAACTCATCTATTCTAACTTTTAGTTCCTGATTAAGATCATCCTGCAGTTTATCAATCTGTTTACCTATATGATTAATTTGATCGACAAGAGCTTCTCCTCTCTGTACAACCAATGCCCTTACAGTAAGACTGCTAGGATCTTTTGATAATTCCTGCCAGGCATCCCAGAACTGATTCATAACTTCCTGAAGTCCTCGCTCCATTGGGTCTCCAAGTATATACTGTATATCCTCCAAAGTCTTATTCCGTGTTTCCCAATAACCCAATGACGTATTTTCTCTTCTATAAATATTATCCAAGAACTGATGTCTAATTTGCCTTATATTTTGAATAGTAGCACCAAGGCCAATCTGATATCCCTGTGTATTATAGTAGGAACTTGTTACAGATATCGCCTGTTGCCTAGCATAACCCTTTGTATTGACATTGGAAATATTATGTCCCGTTACTTCCAGAGCGCGTTCACTTACAGACATACCCGATCTTGCAATTTCAAAGCTGGCGAAACCTATTGCCATACTACCGCCTCCTGATAAAAATCCTTAATCACATCAAGGATGTATTAAAGTAAAATTATAGTTTCACATCAAAATAAGTCTTCTGAATTCCTTCATTTGTATTTCCAGATTTGCTGTAATTGTTATTTGCTTCCGGTATGCTTGACAAAAGATTTATCGAAAAATTTATATAATCAATGGAGTTTTGAATGAGTTTTGAGTTCAAATCATTGACGTTTTTTATTTCGTTAATAATATTCAATAGATTGTTTTTACAATTTTCCAGTCTTTGCGCGTTTTCGTTGTCAAGATATTTAGCAAGTTCGGATATAGTTATGTCTGAAACAGTATTATTCATACCAATATCATTTACTAAATGGTTAACAGCCTTTTCTCTCAAGGCTTCCAGTTTTCCTATATCTAAAACAAAAGTCTGCTCCACTTTTGTGATATTATCAAGTTCAGCTGTCTTTCCCTTTACTATTACATCGGTTTTGTCCCTGGATATTTTTAATAATTCCTCGTAAATTCCGATTTCACGCTCTAGAATACTAATTAACTCATCTATGTTCCGGCTGTTCATAAAATTTCCACCCCGATATTAATAAATTTATTGCGGGAAAACTTGGATTAAATCCATGCCTCCCGCAGAAAATAAGTACTTTAAGTATTTTTTTCCGTAATCGACTTCAAAATTTTGTCGGCTATGTCTGTCTCTTTTACCTGATACTCACCGGCTTCGTATTTCTCTCTCAACCTCTCTACCAGTTCACTTCTTATGTCCGGGGTATTTTTTAGTGCCTTCATTACCGTTTGAATATCTTTGGCCTCATTCGATATTGATACTACATCTTTCTTAGAGCTTACAGAGTCTACTTTATCCACCTTCCCTACGCTCTTCTGACTGCTGTAGATCCCCGAGACTTTCGGGATTTCCCCCCAAATTTTCATACACATCACTCACTTTCAAAAATTTTTATTTTATATAAAACACTTAAGTGTATTAAACTTTAATCATTAGTTTCTCCAATTCTTTCTTTCATTAATAATATCGTCACACAAAATAAATTAATTAACATATTTTAATAAAAAATATCTATGACTTTAGTCATAGATATCTTATAACAACGTTATTTATTCCGGCAATACTATTTCCCGATATAAAAATATTATCCCACACAAAACTGTCACACATCATCTTTAGTAAGATATCTCATTCCTCTTGCTCTTTTTTCGGTAGTTTCATTAGTTCCCGAAGTACTCATTTGGTTTACTACTGATTTAATATCATTAGTAAACTCATTGGCACACTCTTTACAAAAACGCCCTGTTGATATGGACTTTCCACACTTTTCGCACTCCAAAAACATATTTCCGCTTTCTCCAACTATCTCTAAACGACCTTCTTTCAAGTACGTTTTTATTTGCTGTACACTGATTTCAAGGTCTTTCGACACATCATACAAAGAAGCTCCTGGATGCTCATAAAGGTATTCCTTTACTCGTTTAAAATTAACTTCATCCTGTTGTTTACAATCAGGACATATGGGAAGACCGCTAAGATAATTGAATAACTTATTGCACCTTCTACAGTTTCTTATATCAGGCATAAAGATACCTCCATCTCTAAAGGGCAAAACTACCCTTAATTTCGGACTAATTTCAAGAACCCAACCTAAGCTAAAACTTTCTCCCGGTAGCTATTACAGTTGCTGTTATTCGACGTGCACCTGCATCCTTTAAAACTCTGCAGCATTCATTAAGAGTTGATCCGGTCGTAAAAATGTCATCCACAACAAGTATAGATTTGCCTTTGATTGCGTTTACATCTGTTACCAAAAAAGCATCTTTGACATTTCTAAGTCTTTCAACTCTGTTTAGAAGACTCTGGCTGTCAGTATTTTTTGTCCTGATAAGTATATTCTTACTTACTTCAATTCCAAGTAATTTACCCAATTGTTTAGCAATCAAGTACGACTGATTATACCCTCTTATTTGCTCTTTCTTTCGATGAAGGGGTACACTTATTATTAAATCGATTTCTTCCCAATCAGGCATTTCTTTAATACGATTATAAATAAGCCTGGCAAAGGTTCTTCCAAAGGAAGGCTTGTTAAAAAATTTATATTTAATCAAAGCTTCCTTTATAATTCCGGAATACTCACATACACATATAATATCGTCAAAATAGCTGTTTGATTTAATAAGGTTTAAATTTTTTTCGCTAAAGTAAGGTATATTTAAGCTGCAGCTCTCACAAATACAGATACCTGTACCGTAATTCAATATTTTATTGCAAAATATACATTTAGGCGGAAATACAAGGTCAAGAATGCGTTCTAACATCAGATTCCACCTGCCTAAGTCAAATATTAAAAATTTTAAAATGGTGGATTGGTAAATGACTATTCTTACTTATTTTTTAAATGAACATCAATTTGAGGATACGGAATTGATATATTATTTTCATCAAAGCGTTTCTTAATCTCTTCGATAATATTATAATAGACCTCCCAATAGTCCTTGGAATTAACCCATACCCTTGCAATATAAATTACTGCATTATCTCCATGTTCCGCCATTCTTACAAGAGGTTCCGGTTCTTTTAGTACAAGAGGTTGCTTGTTTATTACATCCTTTATAACCTCTATTACTTCACAACTGTTTGCCTCATAAGACACTCCGAATTTCATATCAACCCTTCTTGTAGGCTTCTTGGAATAATTTACTATAACCGAATTAGCCAAACTGCCATTAGGAATAAATATAACTTTATTGTCGGGAGTAACAATTTCAGTTTGAAAAATCTTTATTGCCTGGACAGTTCCTGACTGCCCGCTTACCTCAATATAGTCGCCTACAGCAAAAGGCTTTGTTGTCAAAATTAAAACCCCTCCAGCAATATTGGATAATGACCCCTGAAGTGCAAGTCCAACGGCCAGCCCAGCCGATGCCAATACTGCTACAAAAGAAGAAGTTTCCACTCCCAAAATACTTACAACAGTCACAGCTAGAAATACTTTCAGCAAAGCATCAATTAGCGAAACCAGAAAAGGCTTTAAACTTGCATCCATTTTGGATTTATAAACCAAAAGTTTTATTTTTTTAATTCCCCATCGGATAGCTATAATACCGACTATCAAAACTACAGCCGCAATAAATATTTTACTAATCCCCGGTATAAGTATTGTATGTATAAAATTTTCAAGATATCCTTGCATAAATTCATCCCCTTTTCCCATTAAGCTTGCCAAATCAGTTTTTTAATAGATAAACACACAATTATTAGATTTTACTAAAAATTCTCTATAACTATGCAATCACTACCAAATTCTATTTTATCATTACTAGGCATAAATATATAGAGGTTAAAATTTTACACAAAAACAAATTCTTTTTACTTCTGTTTTTCCATATCAATTTCATAACACATAATTTTTTTGAATTTTATGTAATTGGCATATATACAAAATCTTAATTCGAACAACATCAAAAAAGCACCTTTTATACAAGGTGCTCATCAAACAAAATCAGAAAAATTGACAAACTGTTATTTTGCTATCTTTAATTTTGAACGGCTGGATGTTATTTATGTAGGGCTTTAGGTGCTTTAGGTTGATAAAAAATCAACCAGCTTGCAGTACTTGCAGACACCATCGATACAATTACCAGAACAGCTGAAATTACTCCCAAAACCTTTCCTTTCATAATAACATCTCCTTTTTTTTTTATTTAATAGAGAGATGATAGTTGTTACTATACATTCTCCCTATCAGTGCTACTTTGGCTTTCAATTTTGACTTTTAATTATTCCATTTTCTATATCCTTCTTTATGCTTTGCAAAACTCTTTTCAGCTCTCCATATTGTTTTTCGTCAATTAATGCACATAAGTAGTCAATATTTTGGACAAATTCCCTTCCATCCATTTGTCTCTTTACTTCTTCTTCCTTCTGAATTGTTTCGCCAATTTTGAAAACGCTTCTAATCAACAGTAAAGTAAATATTATTGTTATAACAAAGCCGGCAATTACCAGTGCTCTATCTTCAAACGACTCAAAAATATCATTATTAACAATGAACATCATATAAATCAATATAAGTATAAAAAGCCCAAACGCCAACTGCAAAGCCAAGACACCAAGTTTACTCCTCTGAGACTTGTCCAATTTAGTGTTTCTAAGATAATATATATTGATATTTTTCTTGTACATAAATACAAGAGCCATAATTACAATAAGGAACTCTGCTATGAAACATACTGCTCTAATAGGTGCACTGCTAAAAATCTCTTCTTTTGTTACATTCATAAATACTCGAAGCAGAACAACCATTATTCCTTGGGCCAATGTAAAGCTTACAAGAGTAACCAGACACCCTAAAGCTGCTTCCAACACACTCAGTTTATATCCAAAATAGATTAGAACTCCAAAACATACTAACTGTAAGAAAGAAACTAAAACATCTTCATATGGTTCATAAGGCCAAAACTTAGCAAAGTAAAATATCAATGCGCTAACAACACCTATAAATACCACATTTCGAAATCGTACTATCTCTTTTCTGCCTAGAAGCACCCAGGCAAACAGTGCCATCAAAAATTGCTCCGGCAATGAGATAATGAAAAAATCTACACTGTCTATTAAACTTAACCCCATATAATTCCTCTCCTGTTGATTTTAGTCTATCATATTAATTCAATATATTCAAGTATTTTCTATTATTCGTTAAAATTTGACAATTTTCTTTAGTTTATGTTGCTTGCTGGCAGCTGGCCACAAATTTAATAAAAAGTTTCAAGTGAGTCGCATCCTTCTCCCACATCACTTCCGGATGCCACTGTACACCTATTGCAAACTTGCATTTTGTATGTTCTATTGATTCTATAATACCGTCACCACATCTTGAAGAAACGATAAAGTCTGGTGCTACATCTTTTATTGCCTGATGATGAAATGAATTCACTCGTATCACTTCTTCTTTATGCGCCTTAAATACCTTTGTATCTTTTTCAATATAAACTTCATGGGTCGGATACCATTTAGGCGCATTTTGAGAGTGCTTATAAAGCCGCTTGCCCTTTTGTTCCTCATAAATATCCTGATATATTGTTCCACCCAAAGCTATGTTCAGCACCTGACAACCTCTGCATATGCCTAAAATCGGCTTATCGAGATCTATTGCCTCTTTTGCAGTAAAAATCTCCATTTCATCCCTTAATGGAGAAATCTCACCTCCATAGGTGTAGTTAGGTTCTCCCCAATACTTTGCATCTACATCGCTTCCGCCGGAAAGGAGAATACCATCAAAACGAGCTATCGTGTTTTTCAAAAATTCCAAATCGTCGGTTAGAGGTAAAAGAACAGGCAAACCACCAGCTAATCGAATTGCTTCAACGTATCCATTGTTAATATAAAGCTTATTTTCTCTATAGTCAATTCCGGGAGTTATTCCAATCATAGGTCTTTTGCTTGCCATTTTACCCACTCCTAATTATTGATATATAGCAAATATATTCCACAAAATACTCTTTTGTTACCTTAAAACAAAAAGCGCACTCAAAACAGGTCATTACTCCCGGTTTGAGACGCCTTTATCCCTAAAACGTCAACTACAACTTACTTAATGCTTCTGCTTCTGTGCTATATATTTCAATAAATCGATTGAGTCTTGTCACTTCAAAAAGCTTCTCAATATCCGGTAATAAATTGCAAAGTATTATCTTCCCCTTTTTTTCTTTGAATTTTTTATATGTGTCAATAATAATTCCCAAACCTGCACTATTCATATATATAACGCCATCCATGCTTATTATAACTGTCTTGCCTTCATATTCCCTAGCCAATCTGTCAAGTAAATCCTTAAACTGATTTTGAGTAGATATGCGTATTTGCCCTGTTAATTTGACTATCTTAACTCCATCCACTTCTTTCATTTCGTACTTCATCCGGCAACCCCCTTCCATGGCTTTTTAATGTTGCAATAGGCCGAAGTTTTGCATATACTTATGTACCAATAGTCAAATAAAAAATTATCCTGCTATTAACCTCAAAGATTTCTACTCAAATAACAGTAAGAAATGATTTAGAGATATTTGCTACTAACTGTCGTGTTCTATTATATATTAACAAAGTAGTTATTTCAATAATTTTCTATATAATAAAGAAATTAATAGGCAGAAAATGCTAAAGTATATTAAATTTTAACCGATAATAAAATTAGAGTAAATCGTCGTTACCTTTTTTACTATATTCTACAAATCACTTCTTCAGAAAATAATAGAGAAAAACTGATTTGAACTTAATTTACAAAAGATAGGAGGAATATTGTATGCTTTATACCGGCAAAATAGTAAAATACTTCGATAATGATGCAATAATCCTTACCTGGCAAGACAATGAAGTGCTCTTATTTATTGAAGACGATTATATTAAATGGGTAGACAAATCTATGGTGGAAATACCTCAATAATATAACATTAGTGCCTCGTAATATTGTTAATATTTATATTGCGAGGCACTAATAGCAAAAACTAATATTTAAAGCTAATAAACAATTGAAAATCTTCGAAATTAAATCAAACTAAGCCTTTTCAAACATATCTTTCCCAACGCCGCAAACAGGACAAACCCAATCATCCGGTATATCCTCAAAGGGAGTGCCCGGTGCAATACCACCATCCGGATCTCCTTCAGCCGGATCATATATATATCCGCAAACAGTGCATACATACTTTTCCACGAAGCATCATCTCCTATCTTATTTTTGTTTTACTGCAAAACTTAATATTAATAATACCATATTTTACACAATTGAAAAACATATTATTTGAAAACTAAACATATTTTTAAATATTCTGTATTTCAAATTTAAGGAATTAAATATGTATTAGTCTCCATTTCACAAACTCACTTATTTTAAATACCAACAAAATATATCAATCAAAACACAACTTCCCCATATAGCGAATTAAGTTATTTAACATTTATTTTATTCGATTAATATTCTGTATATAGCAAAAACTTCTTAACCCTCCTTTCCCCCTTTACTTTTTACTTTTTTCATTTTACTTTAAACGAAAAAATCATGACCACCCGTAAAACGGGTGGTTTGCTCAGCCCTATAAGGGCGTGTTACCGGCCAGCGCCTAAAGACGCTGGCTTTCACTTCGTTCAAGCCACTTTGCCTTTGTCACTTTTGCAGTCCCTAAAGGGACGAACTTATTACCAACTACCCCTTAAAGGGGTCTTCATACTCTTTCACACTTAACTTATCTATCATTATGTCATGTTTATATTGCTCTTGTATGTATTTCTTAATTGTTGCTTCATTTAGTCCTACTGTACTTACATAGTATCCTTCCGCCCAAAAGTGTCTGTTCCCAAACTTATATTTTAAGTTTGCATGTCTATCAAATATCATAAGTGCACTTTTCCCTTTCAAGTATCCCATAAAGCTTGATACACTCATTTTGGGTGGTATGCTTACTAACATATGTATATGGTCTGGCATCAAATGTCCTTCTATTATCTCGACTCCTTTATATTTGCATAGTTGTTTTATTATTTCCCTTATACTTTGTTTGTATTGATTATAAATTATTTTTCGTCTATACTTAGGTGTAAATACTATATGATATTTACACATCCATTTAGTTCGTGCTAAACTGTGTTCTTTGTTTGCCATTAAAATCACCTTTCCTTTTGTTATTATAGTAGCTTGAACAACTCTATTATAACGGAAAGGTGATTTTTTTGTATAACTCCTGTCTCGCACCCGCATAGCGGGTGGTTTTTTGATTCACACGCTTTGCGTGTGAATCAGGCTAAAGCCAATAATATGAAAAAAGGCTTAAGAATTATGATTCTTAAAGCCTTTTTCTTTTGCCTACAACTTATGCATTTGAACTGCAAACCAAGGAAGATAGTGCAGGATCATTGCTTATTTTCCACAAAACATATTTTATACTCATTGAAATGGTATCAGCCATTTTCATAACCAGATTCAGTCTTGTATTTTGGAGGATAAGGTAATCCATAAAACCTCCAAAATTGACAATTCCGGTTATGTACATATCTCCTACCGGAGCAAGGTCTTTTTTTACCCCAGATCCCGGTTTTATAGGGCCTTCACCTATTGTAATGTATCCTACATGATCTGCTTTTCCGAGGCAAGCATCTATAGCAACTATAAAAGGCTTATCATAAAAGTTCCGTATATATTCCATCACCTTGTCTATGTTCTTTGCATGTACAGGATTATCCAAACTGCCATGTACGTATATATTTTTATATTCCAAATTACTCATCTTATAGCCTATCAGCGGACCCAAACTATCCCCTGTTGACCGGTCAGTTCCTATACACACAAACACTATTGATTTATATCCGCATTTTAGTGAATTAGCAATAAAAGCATATATTGTATCAGTAAGTGTCTTAAACGCTGATTTATTGTTTATATCAATATAAATCTGTTTGCTTGATGTTTTAAAAAACATACTTCTTCTCCTGTAAATAATGTATCTGTAATTATTATTGCCCTATATTGTAATTTTATTACTCTTTTTTACCGTTTCTATTTATTTATATTGATATTAGCTATTGCGTTTGTTATTATCAATGTATCTCCTTCCTACTTTGTCTGTACCAAAATAAAATATGGAATTTCGAAAGGGTAATATTTATGGAGATACCAAAAATCAAATTAGACTCAAATATTAATTTAAATATAAATATGTTTGAAAATATAGTTGATTGTATGCATGATTGGGTCAGAGTAATAGACTTAAATGATAATATTATCTATGTAAATAAAGCAATGGCAAAGGCACTAAACGAAAATCCTATAGGTAAAAAATGTTACAAAGCCTTTGAAAGAGACATACCTTGTGAAAAATGTGTTTCAAGAGCTACCATTGCTACCGGACAACCTCAGCAACAGGAAGAATTAATTCATAATCGTACTTTTTCAGTAATGAGTTCTCCCATTAAAGATAAGGACGGAAACATTATTGCGGTAGTCGAAGTTTTACGGGATATAACAGAAATGAAAAAATTGCAAAAAGCAATCATAAATCAAAACAAAAAGCTGAAAAGTGAACTTAATATAGCCAAAAAGCTTCAGTATAGCCTTTTACCGAAGGAAATTCCCAATGAATATGTTGAATTTTCTTATATCTACAAGCCTTGCGATACCTTAGGTGGAGATTTTCTCGACATTTTTAAAATTGACACAAGCCATATAGGAGTATATATAGCTGATGTTTCGGGCCATGGTGTAGCAGCGTCAATGCTCACGGTCTTTTTGAGATCTTCTATAGATAAAACAATTATTTCACCGGCTTCTGCATTAAAAAAACTTTACATAGAATTTAACAATAATTTTTCCGATCAAGATCTATATATTACTATTTTTTACGCTATATTTGACATTACCAGTAACACTTTGGTTTATTCAAATGCAGGACTTAATGTCTCTCCTATTGTATTAAATCCATACACCAAAACTTTTAAACTTTTAAGAGTTCCCGGAATCCCTATAAGCAATTGGGTTGAAAATCCGTCTTATGAAGACAAAAAATTAATTCTGCAAAACCGTGACAAACTTTTTCTATATACCGACGGTATTGTAGAATTAAAAAATAATAAAAATGAACAATTTGGAGAAAATAGACTAATCGGCGTTTTACAAGGTAACGTTGAAAGCCCCGGTGTAATTCTTGATCGAATTATTAAAGCTGCCTCTGAATTTGCCGGCATTGAAAGATACAACAATGCTGCAGACGATATCACTATGGCACTTTTAGAAATAAAAAATTCAAAAGATTAATTTTTTCTTTTTCTCTAATTTAATTTTTATTTTTAGCCCCCTAAAAAAGAATTATATTTCAGAATTACTATATTGAAAAACATCAAAAGCAATCAACAAAGCGAAACCTTTACCAGCCACAGTTGGTAATAGTGCTAATCCTCAAATAATATAAATTCCATACTTTTAAAGTTGGATACTCCAGCTCTGCTTGAATAAATAAAGCAGGGCCATTTTCTTTTTGTGCAAAATTCAAATTTATATTTTGCATTTAAATTCTATGTCCAAACAAATATATATATGCTTTGGGAAAGTACCAAAAAAGTAATTTTAAATACTGTCGTAAGACAACATGTTGTAAATTATCAAATATATTTTTTGGTTTACATCAAAAAAAATTATAAAATTTATAAAGTTTTAACTTTTTCGTAACCTATAATTCATAATCTTGTTATATTATTTACTACAGAAAAAATTCAAAATCAAATACTTCCTATGATATATAGGAAGTGTTTTATATAAATACAACAATTTTGCCAAAGGGGGAGTAACAATTCAGTAAAATTACCTTGGTAAAAAAATATAAACACGCATATATGCACAAAATAAAAACACACTCTACATGACCTATTGTTCACGCACTTTTTTCACTTATGTTCAAATTTCTTCAAGGTGGAACTTTTCAGACCAGCCAATTACACTCTATAACAAGCTACTTAATAGGTAAAGACATTTACGTTGCAGTAATTGACGCAGCGCTGCTGAAGTGATCAATTTTGTTCATATTCGATTGGGGTTTAATACTCCCCCCACTTTTTTTACGATACCTTTATAAAAAACCGAACGCTGGATATGTTTGTATTTCATAATAACATCCTCCCTATAAATTTTGTCGGTTAGTTCTCACACAAACTAACCGTTTCATTTTTTATTAATTTTATTACGTTAAAATATCGGACAGAGTAATTTTTAGTCATCTCAAATCATATACTTCTATTGACAAATGTGTAAGGAGTAAAAGAATGCTTTCCCTGTTAAAATTTAAAAGATCTAAATTTGTATTTACTATTTTTATATTAGTATTAACAATTAATATATTTTTTTATAAAGATTCGCCCATATTGACTAGTGCTCATATAAATGAAGATAATATTAAAATAATAGAGGAGCTCCTTTCTACCAGAAATAATGCTCTGCTCCAGGGAAATCCTGAAGATATCCAAGTTCTGTATGACAGAAGCACCAAACTTGGAACCTGGGCCTATGAACATGAGTTAAAGAAGATGAAATATCTTCATAACTGGGCTGAGAAACAGGGTATTATATTTTCCAATATAAAATCAATATTCAAAATACGAAGTGTAAAAGAAAGCAGTGACACAGCTTCTTATAACTTTATATGTTCTACCGAATACAGTTATGTTTATGAAAACGAACCGCAAACAGAAAATTTTTTCAGAATAGGTACATATCACTCTTTAAAATTGCAAAAAAGCAGCGATAAATGGTTAATCGTAAAAGAATGGTATACCGACCCCTTCGCCGATTCTTTAGAACTTGAAGATTTGAAAAAAGAGGAATTCAGAGAATTTATACTTTCATCAAAACCAAGGGATTTTTCAAATCTAAATCAAAGAAGAATAAGTGCTGTTGAATATGCAGACCGTTATTGCGGAGCTGCTGCCGATGAAGAGTTTGGCTTCAGTTACAATAAAAAATACAGAGATTATAATCCACTAGGTGGTGATTGCGCAAATTTTGCATCTCAGATTCTCTTCGAAGGCGGTAAATTTAAAAAAAACAGGACATGGAATTATACTAAAGATGGCAGCAAAGCATGGGTTAATGCTCAGGCATTTAAAGATTATATGTTAAACAGCGGGAGAGCCTCTCTAATAGCTAAAGGCACTTACAATCAAGTCTTCAAGGCATCATTCAAACTTTTGCCCGGCGATTTTGTTGCATACGAAAAAAAGGGAAAGGTAACTCATATCTCAGTGGTGACTGGGTCGGATTCAAAAGGCTATACCCTTGTAAACTGCCATAATACAGACAGATACAGGGTTCCATGGGACCTTGGATGGAGTAATAAAAATATTAAGTTTTGGCTTGTAAGAGTTCACTACTAAGTCCTTTTCAATAAAAATCCCTATTTTTATGATTTGACAGCAATTATAACCTCCTATAAATTCGCTAAAAAATAAAAGATCGACAATGCCGATCTTTTATTTAACCATGTAAATCAAATACTTCTTTTTAATAATTTTATTCTTTATCAGTGATACCGAATCTCTTTTTGAACTTGTCAACACGTCCACCTGTATCTACCAGCTTCTGCTTACCGGTAAAGAACGGGTGGCAATTTGAACATATTTCAACGTGTAAATCCTTTTTAGTTGAACCGGTATTGTATGTTGCACCGCATGCACATTTAATTACAGTTTGTTGATAATTTGGATGTATACCTTCTTTCACTCTATTCACCTTCTTTCAACTAAACATCTGTAAGTAAAACCCTAATTCGCGGGTATTTTAATCAAAAATATTTGAGAAAGTATTTTCGACACAAACGATATTTTAACACAAATGTGCAATATAAGCAAGAACTATTTTTCATTATTGAATGCAACATTAATACTTGCAACAAACTCAGCATTTGATTTGGTCTGCATCAATCTGTTGATAATCATCTCAGTTACTTGAGCAGTTCCCATATTACTCATTGCTTTTCGAACAGCCCATATACTTTCAAGCTCTTTTTGATCAAGAAGCAGTTCTTCTCTACGAGTTCCTGATCTGTTAATGTCTATTGCAGGGAATATCCTCATTTCAGACAACCTTCTGTCTAAATGCAGTTCCATATTACCTGTTCCCTTAAATTCTTCGAATATTACATCATCCATTCTGCTTCCTGTTTCAATGAGCGCTGTTGCCATTATTGTAAGACTTCCCCCATTTTCAATGTTTCTCGCAGCACCAAAAAATCTTTTAGGCTTATGGAGAGCACCGGGGTCAAGTCCTCCGGACAATGTTCTTCCTGTAGGTGGTATTGTAAGGTTATAAGCCCTTGCAAGCCTCGTTATACTATCAAGCAGTATTACAACATCCTTCTTTTGCTCAACAAGTCTCTGCGCCCTTTCAAGAACCATTTCGGCCACCTTTATATGATGCTCGGGAACTTCATCGAAAGTAGAATATATAACCTCTCCCTTTATAGAACGCTGCATATCTGTTACTTCTTCAGGTCTTTCATCTATCAGCAAAACAATTAGTTCCATTTCAGGATAATTTGTAGTTATCGCATTTGCAATTTTCTTTAAAAGCACGGTCTTACCTGCCTTCGGAGGCGACACTATCATTCCGCGCTGTCCTTTACCTATAGGCGCTATTAAGTCAATTAGCCTTGTTGATAATTCTCTTGGTGATGTTTCAAGAGTAATTCTCTGATCAGGATATATAGGCGTCAGGTATTCAAATGGAACCCTCTTTGCCGCAACTTCCGGCGGATCTCCGTTCACAGATTGAACATAAAGCAGGGCTTGGAACTTTTCACCCTCTTTAGGTATGCGGCCTTTTCCTTTTATTTTATCTCCAGTTTTGAGGTTAAATCTTCTGATCTGTGATGGTGATACATAAACATCTTTTGGACCCGAAAGGTAATTATCACTTCTTAAAAAGCCATAACCGTCCGGTAATACTTCCAGTACTCCCTCCACCGGGTCGTCACTTTCAATTTTTTCAAGTACATTTATCTGAGGAGTACTTTCATTTTTCTGTTCCAGCGACTTATTAGCAGGCTTGTTAAGTTTATTACTTTCATTTTCAGTAATTGCTTCTTTAGCTGTTTTTGATTCAGCATCAAGTTTCTGCTCTTCTTCTCTCTTATCCTCTTTTGCATTATCATTAACAGCAGCATCAGACTCTGAAGTAGTATCCTGTTTAGCTACTTCCTCTTTTTCTTCATTATCCTCTTTTTTTGCAGATTCTTCTTTTATCGTATCTTCCTTTGATGCCACTCTTTCTTTTTCTGCTGCCCTGTCTTTTTTATCATTTTTATCTGATATGGTCTCTTTTTTTTCTCCAGAATCCTCTATATCTTTATTAATCCCACTATCTTCTTTAATATCTTTTTCTGCTTCAGGTTCACTTTTTACCTCAGCAGTTTTATTTGCTTTCGGTCTTCCGCGTTTAGATTTCCTAAGTACGACAGGTGCTTCATTTGTATCCGAGACTTCTTTTGCTTCTGGAACTTCTTTTGCTTCTGCAGCTTCCTCCTTGGCAGCTGTTTCTTTTTTCGAATCTTTACCTTTTGATTTTTTTTCTTTTGTCTTTACTTCCTTTTTATCTGGCTCTTTCACAGCTTCTGAAGTTTGAGCTTCCTGCCCTTCTCCAGATTTCTGCCCATCATCCATTCCTTTACTGCTTTTATATATTTCTTCTATAAGTTCACTTTTTTTGTATTTGGATAAATTCTTGATACCCAACATTTTTGCTATATACCGTAGATCTTCAAGCGTTTTATCCTTAAGATTAATATCTTCCATACTACACCACCTTATAAAAAGATTATATATAATTCCACTTTTGGGAGTTAATTCGTTCAGAAAACAATCAGTAAAACCTTTGTTATGGGAAAGGTTAATACTTCGAGGAGACTCATAGAGTAACTTATAAACAATAGTAATTATATCAATACCCCTAATAGTTGTCAATCATATTTTTACAAATAAAGTAATTTTTAAAAAACTAAATTATAACTGTATCTATTTTTATATTTAAAGTCTATAACAATCGTCCACCATTTTGTTTAAAAAGTTACTCCTCTAAATTGCTCATATATAAAATCAATAAAATCTGATTCCCCGGAATAATAATTATACATACTTATTGCAGTATTTTTGACATTATCTGAAAATCTTGCTGAATAGCTGAAGCTCTCCCCCCTAATTATTTCCCAAAAACAATCTTTCTTTAAAAAAGAATAAGCAAAATACTATTTTTTTCTGATAATAAACTCAGAAAGAATATTTTTTAAATCAAGCCCTTCATCCAATAACAAAATTTGATTTAATTTTAAGTTCTCTCTAAAATGTTCATTGGTAGAGGCATAAATTATTTTACTGGCAGGACATTTTTTGCATCTTAAATAAATTTTATCAGAAAATAATATTAATTCAATATCATCATTACCACATTCGCAAAATAAATTACCTTTTGCTGCAATATCATGAATTATATTAAGTGAATCAAACATAACCTGAGTATTACAAAAATAGTTGTCATAACCAAACATATTTATAAGTTCGTCAAATTCCTTTTCTAATTTATCAACTCTTTTTCTAACATCTCTATCATTCCCTATAAAACACTGTTTTAAACCTGTTTTCGGACAATTAAATACACTAATATCTTGCTTTATAAAAGCTTTCTTCTCCAAAATATATACATGACTATCCCCGCACGCTATACATGGGATAACTACCTTATAGCTGTCACTATTTTCTTTGCATATAACCAGTTTTGAACCATTACAGCGGCAATTATATTCTATTTCTTTTCCAGATAACAATTCAAAAAGTGTTAAAGTAACAAACTCAAATGTGCCACAAGACGAACATTTATATGCAATGGTTGCACTGGCATCAATTATCATTATTCCCACCTCTAATTAATATAATTCGTGCAGGAATTTAAAAAATCCTCCTTTCCCTCACTAATTTTGTAAATCAAATCAATATATAGAACTATTTCTGAAATATATATCATTTGATTATTTGAGTTCGATACCCTTATTTGAAGCTTAAAGATTCTCAAAAAAAGAATTTCTTTTGCTATGTTTTAACATGAGTAATTATAAAGAATGTTTAAATTCACTAATGCAAGGCAATAAAAAACGGCAATTACGAGGCTAACTGAAAACTCACTAATATTATTCCCTCTCATATTCCATTATATAACATTTGTATCAAATTTTCAAATATGATTTTTTAAAGAACTCATATGCTGAATTTAAGAAAAATATAAATAACATCGAGTATTACCCGATGTTATTTATGTTTGGAGCTGGTGGACGGATTCGAACCCCCGACCTGCTGATTACAAGTCAGCTGCTCTACCAACTGAGCTACACCAGCATTATTAAGTATCATCAAGAAATCTAATCACTCCTGACACTATAATAATATAGCAACAGAATTGAATCATGTCAACACTTTTTGCAAAGAAAATTTATGAAATATTAATAAAATTTGTTTCATACCTATCCTTATTCATAAAAATCAGTTCATTCAATGCCTTGCACCTTAAAGTCTCAAAAAAATCCTTAGAACAACTAACCGTTATATGGGCTATATACAAAAACAACTCCTACCTAAGTAAGAGTTGTTCCTAAATATGGTGGGCACTATAGGGCTCGAACCTATGACCCCCTGCTTGTAAGGCAGATGCTCTCCCAGCTGAGCTAAGCGCCCTTATATTTATTTAATTCAACGAACGGATATTATTATATCATTATTTATTTAATCGAGTCAAATACATTTTTTTGAAATATTCTCATTGTATGTTAATTAATCAGATTAGATATCTGTCATTCAAACAGTTCTTTTTACAGCACTTTCTTCCCAGATTCTCAATGATTTTTGCATATAACTCTTTATATCCATATGATAAGCTTGTTCTAACAACTTTCCGTCCACAAAGTTATTTATACATCCGTATTTTGCAATCTTACCGTCAGACAGAAGCAAAATTTTGTCAGCAAAATGCATGGCAAGATTAATGTCATGCAATACACCAATTACCGTATGCCCGTCTTTTTGCGTCCATTGATTCAAATATTCTATAAGCTCAATTTGGTACTTTAAATCCAAGTGATTGGTTGGCTCATCCAGTAAAATCAAGTTTGGTTCCTGAGCCAGAGCTTTAGCTAAAAAAACTCTTTGAAGCTGTCCGCCCGAAAGGGTGTTTATCTGTCTATCCCTCACATCTGAAAGACCCACCCTGTCGATGCACTCCAATACAAAATCTCTATCGTACTTGGAAGGACTTCTGAATATTCCCCCCTTCATATGGAGATACCTTCCCAACATAACAGTTTCATACACAGTATAAGGAAAATATATAGTCTCATTCTGCCTTAGCATGGCAATTCTAGAAGCAATTTCAGTTCTTTTCATTTTTCTGATAGGAATTCCGGATAAATAGATTTCTCCCTCGCTTTTTATAAGGCCGGCAATAGCTTTAAGAAGCGTAGATTTACCACAGCCGTTAGGACCGATTATACATATCTTCTCACCTTTATTTACGTGAAAAGATACTCCCTTTATTACCTCAATTTCATCATATCCGCATCTTACATTTTCAAGCCTTAACATGCTTCCATTACCTCTCTCTTCCTGAAAAATAAACATATCCAAAAAACGGTGCTCCAACCAGTGCCGTAACCGCTCCAACCGGAAGTTCCGAAGGAGAAATGATTGTCCTTGCTATCAAGTCGGCAACTACCATAAAGGATCCTCCGAATATAGCTGAAACAGGAACTACAATACGATGACTCGAACCGTATATCTTTCTTACTACATGGGGAGCAACAAGGTCTACAAATCCTATTACTCCGCTAAAAGATACTGCACACCCGGTAAGAGCCGAAGAAAGCCCCAGTAAAATCCATTTTACTTTATTTGCATCAACTCCGGCAGCCTTTGCATGCTCCTCTCCAAAAGTTAAAAGATCCAATTCACTTACATAAAATAATGTAAAGAATATTAATAAAACAGCAATGGGCAAAAATATCATAACATGAACCCAACTTTTCTGAGAAAAACTACCCATTTGCCACATAATAAGTTTCTGGGCATCTTCCCTCTTCAGAGAAGACATTAATGTCAGCATAGCATTAACGAATAATGAAAAAACCATTCCGGAAAGTATAATAGTATTAGTATCCATACTTCTGTCCATACTTGCAGCAAATGCAACCGCCCCTAAAACCGTCAGCATCCCGGAAATAAATCCGGCCAAAGGAAGTGTAAGGAATCCCAATACAGGCAATGTAATTCCAGTTGTTATCATTATACCTGCTCCAAAGGCGGCACCGGAAGATACACCTAAAGTATAAGACGACGCCAGTGGATTTTTCAGCGTAGATTGCATTATAGCACCACTGACCGATAAAGCTGCACCTACGGCAAATGCCATAAGAACCCTTGGAATACGCATATCCCAAATTATAGACAAAGTTACTTTATCTATCCCGGCATCCTTAGCCATACCAAATACTTTATTCCCAATCACCGTAATAATGTCATCGAATGGTATTAATACACTTCCTATGGCTATACCCAGCATACAAATAATAATACTTCCCAATAAAGCAAAAACAACTTTTATTTTCATATTATCATTACCTTTATCAATACTTGTCAGGATAAATCGCTTTTGCAATTTCCTTCATAGCCTTTACAAAATTATGATTGGGCAAATTACTGGAATTATTGTCTATATAATAAACTTCATCGTTTTTAACTGCCTTAATATTTTCCCAACCTTTTCTTGATTTTATTTCACCAACAGGATCATCAATATAATTCACATTTGTCAAAATAACATCAGGATTTGCTGCAACAACTGACTCTTCACTTACATTAATCCAACTATTATAATCCTTAAATATATTGGTTGCTCCGACAAGCTCGATTATTTCGTTGAGAAATACACCGGACCCAAAACTGTACATGTTGGGTGCAGCTGCTATCTCAAAATAAACCGTCTTTTTTTCTTTAATATCCTTTCCGATTCGGGCGATTTTATCAACTTCTGCATCTATAGACTCAACTATTTCTCGGCCCTTTTCAGAAGTTTTTGTAATTTCCGCAATGAAAATTATATCTTCTTTTATAGCTTCAATTGAATTGCTTGTCGGAATTTCCGCAACACAAACCCCCAAATCTCTTAACGGTTTATAAGGTTCAGCTTTCCCCTCAAGGTTGCTCATTCCCGAAGTAAAAACTATGTTCGGTTTTAAGCTGACCAACTTTTCAATATCCGGCGCCATCATGTCAAATTCAGGTACTCCTTCATCAAGGCCTTTTTCTCCTTTCAACCCTTTTGCGTTCCGGTCAATTGCAACAATTTTGTCGCCAAGGCCTAAATCCAAAAGTATTTCTGTAGTTGACGGTGCCATAGATATTATTCTGTCAACCGTTTTTGGAACTTCTATATCGTTACCTGCTCTATCTTTCGTATTTACAACACCTGAGGAGTTTTCTACACTATTACTGTCTTCTATCAACTGAACATTACTGTCTGTTTTGCTGCAGGATATAAAACCAAAAGCCAATATTGCAACCATTATTAATAGTATCGCTTTTTTCATCTTCCCTTTTCCTTTCTAATAATATTTGCGGAATTTGCATAATAAAACCTCTTGAGTAAATCTCAAGAGGTTATGGATACCAAAATATATACAGCAATTCCAAGCACCTCCCTATCACTCGTAGAGAATACGTGCAAAGAAATTGGCAGGTCTTCTGACTCAGGTTCTACGATACTGAAGCCTTCCCAGTTACCCAGTGGCATTTTTTCAGTATCTCCCCATCACAGCGGCGGGACCGTACAGGATTTTCACCTGTTTCCCTTTTAATTCGGCGACTAACCGAAACCAATTTCACGTTATATTTACGCTAAGTATTCACTTTAGAGGCATTATAACATTTTTTGAGTTATATTTCAATTGCCTGTTATCTTCCTTATTAAACCATATAAAATATATTTTTCAATAAAAAACTAAAAATACTGACACATTTGAAATTTAGTTTTCGAATATCTAATTAAGAATGATATACTCTTTTCAGTCTACAAGAATCATTGAAGCATTAAAAGAGTTGCTAGCCTTTATTGGTTACAGTATAAAATTCAGCAAATATCATGTATAGAAGTTTTGACAACTTTTGAATATTGTTTGACAGCTAGAAGTTGAACTTCAAGAACTGTACTAACAATTTCAAGCCAACAATTTGCATAAGTTTTATATAATCAAATGCAATGCCTGAATATTATTCAATACTGGGCGACGTGTGCTTTGATTAATATAAAAACTTTATGCAATAGTTTTATAAAAAAATATATAAAGGAGGTTGACTTGTATGAAAAAAGGTCGATTTTTAATCTTTTCGTTGGCCTTTGCACTCGTTTCAACAGTTTTCTCAAATTATACCGTTAATGTCAGCGCAGGTTCGCTAAAAGGTGATGTAAACTCTGATAACAGCATAGACTCAATAGACTATGCCGTTATGAAAAGTTACCTTTTAGGTATTTCAAGCCAAATTCCTTTTGACGTATCTGTTGCCGATTTAAACGGTGACGGTTCTGTGAATTCCATTGACTTAGCTCTAATGAAAAGTTATTTGTTGGGAATAATCACTTCATTCCCGGCAGAGACTTCAAATCCGACACCTACTCCTACACCAACAGAAAACAAAGATGATACGGATATGGCTGGTGATATCATTTTCTCAGTACCTAGCGGAACTTTTAGAGATAGAATTACCGTTTCATTGAGTTCAAAAATTCCCAATGCTCAAATTCGTTACACTACCGACGGAAGTGTACCTAACAGCAATTCTCCATTATACAGCGGTCCTTTGACTTTTACCAAGACCACCCAACTCAGGGCACAATCCTTTGTCAATGGCACTGCAAGCGGTGCAATGGGTACAGCAATCTATATTGCAACTTCCATCGACGCAAAACATGATATTCCTGTTATTATTTTAGATGCCTACGGAGGCGGTAAACCTAACCGCGAATACAAAGATGTCGCTTTTATGCTCTTTGAACCGAAAAATAATGAACTCTCCATATCGCAAACACCCTCGGTTGTTTCACGAGCCGCATTCCACATACGCGGTCAGTCATCAGCTAACTTTGAAAAAACCCCATATCGTCTGGAACTCAGAGATAATGCAGACGAAGATGCAAAACTTTCTTTGCTGGGCATGCCAGCAGATGGTGACTGGAATTTACTTTCACCATACCCTGACAAATCATTAATACGTAATCCTTTAGCTTATGAAATAGGAAATATTATGGGATTAGCCACCCCAAGGTATAGACATGTGGAAGTCTATATTAATTTCGATAATCAACCGCTATCTGCCGACGATTATCAAGGTATATATATACTTACAGAAAAAATTGAAATTAGCAAAAACCGTTTGAATTTGAAAAAGCTTAAAAAAGATGACTTGCAAGAACCGGAAATCTCCGGAGGATATCTCATGCAGTTTAATATGATGGCAGCAGAAGAACCGATTATAAGAGGTAACGGTTGGAGTGACCTTGAACTTACAGAACCTGATGACGCTACACCGGAACAGTTGGCTTGGATAGCAAATTACATTCAACAAACTCATAATGCTATTCACAGTTCAAATCCATCGGATCCCAATACCGGTTATCCTGCATATATTGATGTTGACTCCTTCGTGGATTACATAATTGTAAACGAGATGGCTAAAGAAGCAGACTCATATATACGTAGTACACGCATATACAAAGACAGAAATGAAAAACTTAAAGCCGGTCCTCTCTGGGACTACGACCTTGGTTTTGGTTGCATACCCGGATTCGGATTTGGATTTGGAGGCGGAGGAACAAGCTCCAATACAGAGGGATGGCAGTTTGAAATGATGGGCATGGGTAACACAACCTGCGACTGGTTCTACACCCTTATGCAGGATCCAAGTTTCCAAAGCAAAATAAGTGCCCGTTGGTCACAACTGCGTCAAGGTCCACTGTCCGACACACAGTTAATTGCCTTGGTAGATTCCCTGGCTTCACCACTATCCAATGCAGCGAAAAGGAACTTCCAAAAGTGGAATATTCTTGGTACAAGCATGGTTGGTGGCTTTAATACCCAAACTACACAAACCTGGGAAGAACAAATTACAATTTTAAAGAACTTCTTAACACAGAGAGCTGCTTGGTTGGATCAATCAGGTTGGAAGCCATTAAATACAGGTGGTGGCTGGCCTGGCGGCGGCTTCCCTGGTGGAGGTTGGCCCGGCGGCGGTGGCTGGGGATGGTAATTATTTAATTATTACTTTTCAAAATCTTTATTGCTTAACAAAATAAATAATTACTATCGATGCCAATTAAGCCTAAAGCTTCACTAACCTTTGACTATCTTGCTTTATAAAGCAACTCATAAAAAAGCTTCGAAATAAGATACAAGTTCTTATTTCGAAGCTTTTTATATTGCAAAATGCATAAGGATGAAACTATTTGCTTTTACAAAAAAATAAAAACTCAGTACAACTGAGTTTTCCCTTCTTGATATTTAACTATATCGATTAAATTAGTGGTCGGGGTGAGAGGACTTGAACCCCCGGCATCTTGGTCCCAAACCAAGCGCGCTACCAGCTGCGCTACACCCCGCCGTTTTCGACGACAAAAGAAATTCTACTATATTCAACGAATATAAGCAACTCAATTTTTGTATGATTTTTTTAGTTTATGTCATTTATTCTTTTTTTATCTCACTTTTTTTTATTTTATCTACTGCACCCAACTCTTTTTTATGGCCAAAATTTGTAACACAACGTTAACTTGATACGGCATATAAGATATTTTATAATTATCCTGAAGAGTTGCATTGTTTTATGTAAACCACATAATTTCAATTTTCATATTTTTTATGTAAGAGGTGTTTAAAATTAAGAAGTTATTGGGACAAATCAGGAAAGCTATTGAAGATTACAATATGATACAAGAAGGCGATAGAATAGCTGTAGGTGTATCCGGAGGAAAGGATAGTATTACCCTTTTGGTATTGCTTAAGCAATTGCAGAGTTTCTATCCCGTTCATTTTGACATTGAGGCTGTAACCCTGACCATGGGCATCGGTGTATTTGATCTAAGCCCAGTCGTGGAACTTTGCAAAAAAATTAACGTCAATTATACTATTGAGGAAACCGTTATAGGAAAAATTGTCTTCGAAGCAAGGAATGAAAAAAATCCCTGCTCACTGTGTGCCAACCTAAGAAGAGGGGCATTGCACAACGTTGCCAAAAGACTTAACTGCAATAAAGTAGCTTTAGCTCACCATAGGGATGATGTAATTGAGACCTTTTTGCTCAGCACATTATATGCCGGAAAAATCCAAACCTTTTCACCGGTAACTTTTTTGGAACGGAAAGAGTTGTACTTAATTCGCCCTATGATATATATTGAGGAAAAACATATAAAAGAATATATAAAGTCCAATGGTCTTCCGGTAGTACCCAGTCCCTGCCATGTAGACGGCAAGACAAAAAGGCAATATGTCAAAGACCTTTTGGCTGATTTACACAGGGATAATAGAACTGTAAAAAACAATATTTTCGGAGCTATAAAGCGTTTAGGAATAGATAACTGGTAAATAAATATAATATTTCTTAAGAGATGGGGATTTTCCCCCAAATTAGCAACCAAATACATAACGGAGGAGATTTTATGAAGTACATAAGAAAAAATTTTTCAATGATAATTGTTTTGGCAATTCTATTTTGTATGTCCTTCAACACTGTGGATGCAAATAGTATAATATACGATATAACTACCAAAGAAGTTATAACGACCGGTGTGACCCATGAAAAAATACTAAGATTTACCGAAGAAGGCTGGCTTATCATTAATGTTTTGAGAGTAGATCTCAACAATGAAAATATTCGAGTAGATACATTGATAAATAATGAATCTGTTCAAAACCTTACCAATGTCAAAACGCTTACAGAGTCAAGCGGTGCTTTAGCTGCTATAAATGCAGGCTTTTTCAATTGGATGAAAGAGACCGGTGGTGGATATCCGGACGGTCCTATAGTGCAATCGGGTAAAATTATTTCTGCCGACAGGGAATATAACAGATATAATGACTCAATGGGCACCTTTGCAATTAACAACCTCAATGAAGCCATGTTTGATTTCTGGAAAACCGATATGGAAATAATTGCACCCAATGGTGCTTCTGCTATTGTTTTTAAATACAACAAACCCAATACTGACAATTACAATACCATAGCCATATATGACAGAAGGTGGACTCAATACTCCCCAGGTGCTTCAACGGAAAATCCTTATCTTGTTGAAATGTTAGTTGACCAAAACACTGTGGTGGAAATTCGTCAAGGACTTCCCTCCGTTGAAATTCCCGAAAACGGATATGTTGTTGTTGCCAATGGTGAGAATGCCAATTTTCTTTTAAATAACTTTAACGTAGGAGATCCTGTAAATCTATCCATATCCACCACACCTGACTGGAATAACATAGAAATGGCTGTAACAGGAAGTGCCATATTAGTAAAGGATGGAAGTATTCCTGACAAGTTCTCTTATGTTTCCAGTGATACAAACGGAAGAAATCCAAGAACTGCTGTAGGCAGTTCCCGTTCCGGTAAAGAACTTATTCTGGTTACAGTGGATGGAAGGCAAAATCCCAGTATAGGTATGACCCTTACTGAATTGGCCAACCTAATGATAGAATTAGGCGCTTATAA
Organism: Acetivibrio clariflavus DSM 19732; assembly: GCF_000237085.1. GTDB lineage: Bacteria > Bacillota > Clostridia > Acetivibrionales > Acetivibrionaceae > Acetivibrio > Acetivibrio clariflavus. The sequence goes on from NC_016627.1 coordinate 4,765,971, forward strand.
TGCTCTAAACCTCGATGGAGGTGGCTCCACTACAATGGTAGTTAAAGAGCCATATAAAAACAATATAAATGTTGTCAACAGACCCTCCGATGGGTCACTCAGAAGAATATCCACTGCCATCGGCATACTTCCGGTACTCCCTAAAGGTACGCTTGAAGGTTTTGTTATTGATACCGTTGACACAAATATATTTGTAAATACATCCAGAGAATTTTCTGTAATCGGTTATGACAAGTATCTCAATCCTGTTAACATCGATACAACCAACATTAAATGGAACGTTGAAGGTGTAGATGGAACCTTTAAAAACAATACCTTCTATCCTACCAGTGAAGGAGAAGGTACTATTACAGCAAAAATAGGCAATTTTACATCCTCAATTAAAATCAGGGTTTTAAATAATCCGGCTAAGCTTGTTTTAAATACTAAAAACATAAAGCTGTTAAAAGGAGATACCTATTCCTTTACCGTAAAAGGCATTGACCAAAATGGCTATACTGCAACTATCAATCCTAAAGACATAAACTGGTCTCTGGACAACAACTTAGGAGATATAAACAACGGCATTTTTACTGCCAAAAACAAAGGTACCGGAATAATCGAAGCCAATTACGGTGAACTGTATTCCTACTGTGCTGTTTCGGTAGGAGAAGCAGTTCCTGTTATAGTTGACAACTTCGAATCTCCAAATGGAAGTTTCACTTCATATCCGCCCGAAACGCCAGGGAATTATGAAATATCAAATAAGGTAAGAAAAGAAGGTAAAAGTTCCGGAAGATTGAGCTTCGATTTTACAAACCTTGAAGGTACAAGGGCCGCTTATCTGGTATTCAACGAAAACGGCTTGAAAATAGATAATAATGTAATAAAAATAGGCTTATGGGTATACAATCCCCTGGAAAACAGTAATTGGCTCAGAATTGAATTATATGATGCCAATGGCCAAAAGCAAATGCTGGATTTAATCCAAAATATGAACTGGACTGGTTGGAATTATTTAGAAACTCCTCTTTACAACATCAGCCTTCCGGCTCAACTGACAAGAATTTATACGGTACAGGTTAATCCAGTTCCTGAAGCAGGAGATATTTATATGGATAATTTAACCTTCACTTACACAAATTATCCGGAAACCAGTGCCACTATGCCGGAGGATATTGTTGCTTCGGACGAGGCAAATAAACAAGTAGAGCTAACGGATGCGAATAAGGCTTATAAATTTAATATTTTTAATTTGGAAGGAGAACCTAAAAACCTGCTCGGTAAAATTCTTCAAATCAGATTGTCCGAGAAATCCGGTTCCGATATCGATACTTTAGTATCTTTAGGAACTGTAAGTAAATCTTTCACAAGCACATTCGACAAGCAAATATTAACCTTTGATTCCCAGTATAGAAGTATTGACAAAGACGGCTTAAGAATCATTCAGCTAAATACTTCCGACAAAAGCTTGCGCACCAGTGCTTCCGGGCAATGGCAATGGTTCTTAAATCAGCTCAATAGTTTCAACGGAAAAAACCTGTTTATTATAATGAAAGATTCTCCTAAAAACTTTAAGGATAATTTGGAAGCAGATTTATTTATTAAGGTACTGAGAGAACATAAGGAAAAAACGGGATGCAATGTTTGGCTGTTTTATAACAGTTCCTCCAATGAAAGCTATATGGAAAACGGTATAAGATACACCGGTCTGAGTACTGTAAATATAAATTCCTTAAGTCCAGATGCTGCAGCAAACTCAAAATATTTAGAAGTAATAATTAAAGACAATGTTCCAACCTTTCAATATAAGTATATTACAAAATAAAGCAGTTAGTTTATAATAAATAGCGGGTCTATTGAGGACCCGCATTTTTTATATAAAAATACTCTCCGTATTAATGTTAATTTCTAATTGGATATATTTTATTACTTTATTTTCCCGATCCAAATAAATAATTACTTTAACGGCTTATTTTTAATTGTCTAACTATAGTTTTATTAACTACCAAAATTATAATTTTTGATGCAATTATACCAATCTAAAATAAGTCCCTTAATGTCATTAGAATCACTGTTGTATAATATCTATCAACTTAGAAACGTCACTCACTCGCTGAATTCGTTTTTAAAATTTCTATAAAGCAATTTCCCAAGCTATACAGCTCTTAGTTCTTTCAGCTTTAATTACATTACCGTTACTATCCAAAATGAATGCTTTGAGTATAATGTCCATAACCAAATCCATTGAAAATTGCCAGAACACCATTTTTAAGTTTTATATTTCCATTATCATATCTCAGGAATAACTGTTAGTTCCTTCTAATACTGTATACAATTCTCTTGCTTCTTCTTTCATATCTTCTTTTGACCTATAATCAGCTACTTAGTATGTTATAAATTATATATCCTAAAGTCTTTCCCTAAAACCTGTTCTTAGCATACTCTGGCATTTCCATTACTTCTACATAAGCAAACTAGCTTAGCAGAAGATATAGTTTTGCAGTTAACCTCCCAAATATTAATAACTCATTTATATCCTAGTATTCAAACTCATTTATAATATCATTTATATAATCATCTTTTAAATCTACACCAACCAATCCCATTGTATTTATAAACTTCCCTTTATTGTAAAGAGTTTCATCATCATAACCATTCCTACCATACCTAACATCTACGAAATTATCATAGAATTCCTTTTTAAAATCACTTGCCATATAATTAACTACTAAACCAAATGAAACAATCTCTCTGCCAAGAACATGCTGTTTTAAAAGACTGTAGACTTTTTCTGCTTCTTCTCTTTTGTTAAATTCCCCCTCTACAAACACATAATATTTCATATCAATATAAATCTTGTCTGCATACTTTTTAACTACATCCTCATAACTTAAGTCTTTAACATCATTAAAGTCAATTTTGTGATATTTAGAATTGAAATTAAATCCATATAATGAAGTTATATTTTCTCCATAAATTTCTTTCAGCAGCCTATTAAATTCCTCCTGTGCCGGTTCCCTCCATTTTGCATGAATATATCCATCATCAAAAACTCCAGGGTCACCTATCTGCCATCTAACCAAAAACTCATTTCCGGTTCATCCACCGGATAAGCTCTCGCATTGTAGACTCTATACCCAAATCCCTCATTCCCCGATAATACCGGTTCTTCTACCACAAATTCCTTATTGTACGTATTCTTCAAATACTCAGTCATTTTTTCCTTTACTTCTTTCTTGCTTATTCCGCCTGCAAGCAATACTACAAGTGTAAAAAGCATTAATAGAAATAATTTTATAGAGTAGCATTTATTCAATGTTGTCCACTCTTTACATATTATGATTTAATTGCATAAAAAAAGCATATATAAAATAAGCGATAAAAAAATTAAGTAATTTTATATTATTTCAGGATATCCCAAGACTTTAAGTCAATTAATAATTATTACACTAAAAAACCTTTTTGCGCATAAAAATAATACTTATAAGAAGCTTATAAGTATTATTTTTATATATAATGTATTTTTATTATCTACAGCTTATTTGATATCACAAATTATATTTCTTAAATATTTCGTAAACTCTTCATTAAGATCTTCTCTCTTTAAAGCGAACTCCACTGTTGCTTGTAAAAAACCAAGCTTGTTTCCAACATCATATCTTTTTCCGATAAAGTCATAGGCATACATAGCTTCCTGGCCAATCAAAGTTTTTAGCGCATCGGTCAATTGTATTTCTCCGCCTTTTCCTGGTTTTGCGTTCTCAAGACATTCAAATATTAGCGGTGTAATAATATATCTTCCCAAAATGGCAATATTTGATGGCGCATTCTCTTTGTCCGGCTTTTCAACAAGGTCTTTGACTTTATAAACTCTATTATCAACCTGTTTGCAACTTACAATTCCATATTTCGATACATCTTCTTCATCAACAGGCTGAACTCCTAATACTGTGGTTTTATACTCATTAAATACATCTATAAGTTGCTTAAGACATGGAACCTCTGAGTCCACTATATCGTCTCCGAGCAATACTGCAAAGGGCTCGTTACCAATAAAGGATTTTGCGCAATATATAGCATGTCCCAACCCTTTCGCTTCTTTCTGACGTATATAATGAATATTTGCAAGATTTGATATTCCTCTTACCAGTTCAAGGAGTTCTTCATCTCCCTTTTTTGCAAGTTCATGCTCAAGCTCATAGGACTTATCGAAATGGTCTTCAATTGCCCTCTTGTTTCTACCAGATATAATGATTATGTCTTCAATACCGGAATTAATCGCTTCTTCGACTATGTACTGAATTGTTGGCTTATCGACTATGGGTAACATTTCCTTTGGCTGAGCTTTTGTTGCAGGTAAAAATCTTGTTCCCAGGCCTGCTGCTGGAATTATTGCCTTACGTACTTTCAAGTTGCTACACCCCTTTTCTTTTTATAGAAACGCATCAGGTTAGGCGTTTCGGAAAATCTGGTTAATTATTTTATGTCCAACAAAATCTTTTTCTGAAACGCAAATTGGCCAGTTATTTCTTAGAAATCCCTTATATATTAATTCTATCAGAATCAAGCAATTTTTCCAACATCTTTTCCCATGTTTATTAGTTTTTCTAAATATTTGCCGCATTTTAAAATTATTTATTCCTAAAAGCTTTGCTGAATATATTTATCTTTATAAAAAATAATATGTAAAGATACTGTATGCACTTGCAGCAAACACAATGACATTAATTTATCCACAATATAGATAATTAATAAAATTTACCGGAAAGGAGATGATACTTTGAAGCAAGTTAAAAAAAAATATTATTCGTTTATAAACTGGATAATACCATTGGCTAAAGACTTATATTTTCGATTTAATGATGATGATGTTCCTGCTTTAGCTTCCCAGCTTGCTTATTATTTTATTCTTGCCCTTTTCCCCTTTTTGATATTTCTCATTAATCTTATCAGTTTTACTCCTATAACAAGTGAACAAGCCTTAAATGATTTGTCAAAAGTCATTCCTAATATTGCATATGATATTATAAAAAAGGTAATTGACCAGACCTCCCATGCCAATAGGCAAACTTTTTTGTCCTTCAGTATGGTCGCTGCGCTTTGGGCGGCTTCAAACGGAATGAATGCAGTGATAAAAAGTTTAAATAAAGCATATGATAGGCACGAAACACGTTCTCTCTGGAAAGTACGCCTATTATCCATAATTGCAACCATAGCTTTTGCTTTTACCATTATTTTATCCTTTTTTCTTCTCATTTTAGGGGAAGTAATCGGAAAAAGTATTTTTGTTTTTTTAGGTCTTTCCAATAGTTTTAAAACCCTTTGGTCATGTATTCGTTTTATGAGCCCGGCTGCAATAATGATTATTGTCTTCGCCTTGCTATATAGGTATATGCCCAACCGACGCATGAAATATTCCGAAGTACTTGCCGGTTCAATCTTTTCTACTGTTGGCTGGCTTATTATATCAGTTTTGTTCTCTATTTATGTAAACAATTTCTCAAATTATGCCAACACTTACGGTAGCATAGGCGGTATAATTTTACTGATTATCTGGCTATATTGGATAAGTATAATAATACTTTTAGGAGGTGAATTAAATGCAGCATTGGCTTATAACCGAGCAAAACGCAAAAATAAAACGTCATAATTAAATTCACCATAAAAAAAACAAGCTACGGTAAAATTCCAATAGCTTGTTTCGTTAGATTTCCATTTCATATTTATTTTTCAAAATTATTAGTCAGCTGTATATGGGAGCAATGCTATATGTCTTGCTCTCTTTATAGCAACAGTCAATTGGCGTTGATGTTTTGCACAGTTTCCCGATATTCTTCTGGGTAATATTTTACCTCTTTCCGATATATATTTCTTAAGTCTTGCTACATCTTTATAATCTATATTGGCAACTTTCTCTACACAAAAAGCACATATTTTTTTCTTTGCTCTTCTTACTCTTGCAGTTGCTTTTGCATCGGCTTTATCATAATTTTCCTTACCATTTTTCTCTTTTTTCGAATTCGCCATAACAAACGCCTCCTTTCTTCCAACATCAACTATAAACCTTCGTCATTTGCAGCATAACCCATTAAAACGGTAATTCATCATCTTCTTCCAAAGGATAAAATCCGTCAGCCGGCTCAGCCAATTGCGGGTCTTGCACTTTATCAGCTATATCGCTTTTCTTGCTGTCGGCAAAATACACTTCATTAGCTACTACTTCCGTTGTATAACGTTTTTTACCTTCATTATCATCCCAAGACCTAACCTGTATTCTGCCCACTACTGCAACTTGAAGGCCTTTTGTAAAATACTTGGAGCAAAACTCAGCCTGTTTGTCCCATACAACGATAGGAATAAAATCAGCCTGTCTTTCTTCTCCTTGCTTTGCAAACCCTCTATTGACTGCCAGCGTAAAACTGCATACAGCCAAATTATTGCTGGTATACCTTAATTCGGGATCTCGTGTTAATCTTCCCATCAAAATAACCTTATTCATAAATTCACCTTATTTATCCTTTTTAATAATGATATTTTTTATGATTCCATCGGTTATCTTATACATTCTTTCAAGTTCATGTGGGAAATTAGGTTCAGAACTGAAATTTACCAGCACATAGTATCCTTCATTATGATACTTTATTGGATATGCTAGTTTCCTTTTACCCCACTCGTCAATGCTTTCCAATTGACCATGAGATTCAATAACGCCCTTAATTTTTTCAACAATAGCTTTTGTATCGTCTTCACTAACTTCTGGGCTGATTATAAAAATTGACTCATATTTATTTACCATAATTACTTCACCTCCTCCCGGACTACGGCCCTGTTTTGCTAACAGAGCAAGGAATCACAACGAAGTATTTTATCATATATTTTAAATTTTTACAAGTGTATTTTTTCCTATATACATTCTTTCCCTTAACCATCTTTTTTATTATTTAATTTAGTATGTGAAACAATATCGATCTATTGTTAATATGTTTCATAAAATTAATAATTTATTACATATTGACAAAATAGTTTTCAAAAATCTCATTGTATGATATTATATATATATAAGTTAATCAGATAAAGGCCAGTGGACATGTGTTAGTCTATTCTTCACAAAGTGATACTTGCATATATTGCACCTACTTTTACTGTATTTTTATTGGTTAAATCAAATTGCCAAGTCAAAGCTTACAGTAATGTGCAATTTCATGTTGTTGTTTGGACTTTATTCCCACTAAACGTTACATCCTCTGGAAAGGGTGAAAAATATTGTTTAAAAGATCACCTGTAAAAAAGAACATAAATCCATTTTGCCTTATATTCGTATCACTTACTTGCAGTTTAGCCCTAGCTCTGCCTACATATACAATTTTTCATTGGTATAATAATCTTGAACATCCAATAAAAGCACATATCGGCCTTATCGAATTTACTACTGCTTTTAGTGTAGCTCTGTATATTGTTATTTTTTTCGTTTCCGGAATTCTTTTTAACAAGCTCTCTCAGCAGCATTCTGAAGCTAGAGAATTGAAAAATTTTAAGAATTTTACTGATATACTTCATCGTGCCACATCTGAAGTAGAAGTTTACGAAACTTTGTATAATTATATACGAAATATGCATTTAGCCAATCAAATAACTATTTTTTATAGGAATGACCGATCGTCCACTGATTTTTTATGGCAAAGAATTACTAATGAAAGAATGCCACTTTGTACAATGGAACCTAGAAATTGCCCTCTTATAAAATATGGACGTGAATGCAGCGTAAAAAATATAGCTACAGATATTACTTGTGCATATCAACTTACTGAACATAAAACCGGTAGTTATATTTGTTTACCCATAACTATCGGTAATCAGACATTAGGAATTTTACAGCTATATTCCAAATCAAAATACTTTTTTGACGATCTCATTGTCTCAAAAGTAAAATCCTATATAGAAGTAGCAAAACCTATAATATCAAGTAAACGGGCTATGCAGCAGTTAAATAAGAAAGCTTATACGGACAAGCTTACTAAATTATACAATAGAAATTTCCTTGAAACATATTTGGAAAATCAAATTGAAGCTACAAATTTATCGAATGAGTGTCTGAGCGTTATTATGATGGATATAGACCATTTCAAGGGTGTAAATGATAAATATGGACATGCAGCTGGCGATGCTGTGTTAGTGGTGTTCGCACAGGTTATTTTGCGCTGTATTAGAAAAACTGACCTTGTTGCAAGGTATGGCGGAGAAGAATTTATTGCAATTCTGCCTGCTACCGATACAAAAACAGCTGTTGGAATAGCTGAACGTATAAGAGAAACCATTGCTGTAGAACCTATGCCCAAATTAAACGATACTGTATTGCCGCCTATAACCTGCAGTCTTGGTGTAGCGACATATCCTATTCATGCAGATAACAAAAATAATATTATAAAAGTTGCTGATATTGCTTTATACAAAGCAAAACAAGGCGGCAGAAACCGGGTAGAAGTTTATAATAGTGACTTGGATTTAAATACTCTTATGAAAGAATAGCAGAATATAAAATTATTTATATTCCGCTATTCTTTATTTTTTTGCTACCACTTTTTTAAAGTTGAGATCTATATTCATCTTGTGCCAGATTTACGCCATCAATGCTTTTTTCTTTTTTATCTTCTAATTTGTCAATTCCTTTATGTCAATAATTTTAGCCTTTGTATCGCCAAATACGTTATCTTTCAGTATTACCATTCTCTTGTTTCCTATTTTCTATTTTATTATTTTCCGTTTTTTCAGCTTTAGGCTTATCATCTTTTGCTTTCGGTTGATTGCTTTCCGGTTTATTGTCTTTCAGCTCATTATTCTTTGGATGACTGTCCTCCAGTTTATCAGGTTTCGGTTCGATGTCATTCGGTTTATTGGCTTCTGGCGGACTGTCTTTAGGGGCTATATTTTTTTGAGGTTTATCTCCTTCCTTTTTTTCCTTAAGCTTAGTATCTAAAGGAGTTTTAGGTTTATGATTTATTTCATTGGATTTTGTCTCCTTTTCTATCCTGTCTTTCGGTTCGGGAACTTTTTGTACTTTATCTTTTTCATGTGAATCTTTTGCAATAATATCTTTCTCTTTTGACTTTTTAGGCTCGTTAGCCTTTGCTTTATCCTTAGGTTCAGGAATATTATGCTCTCCGGGCTTTTCAGGGATATCTTTTTTTGCTTGATGTTTAATGGAAGAAAGAATATCTTTAACCGGTTTTTTCTTATATTCATCTATCTCAATATCGGGCTTTTTTTCTTTTAATTTTTCAATAAGCACCAATTTTCCAGGAGATATACCTAGTTCTTTTGCATTATTACGCTCAGCAAGAGTAACCTTCTCGGTTACTACTTCCGATTGAACTTTATCCTGTTCCAAAGTAACATTAGCAGCGTTCACCAATTCTTTCTGAATATTTGATAGTTTATCGTAATTCTTACCAGAGACAGTTATCAGTACAGCGTTTTCATTACTTTCTCCTAAAAATCCTTCTTGAACAGCTGCTTTTAAAGATTCTTCAATAACTTTATCAATTTTTAAATGCTTATAGTTATATTTTTTCAATAGTTCCTTTCCATCATTATTAAGTCCTTCAGCATCTAAAACCATATTAAATATATTAACAGTAAATTCCACACTGGGATTTATATCTATGTTTATATAGTTATATGGCATGTTATAGGCATATATTCCTAAACCTATACTTAATACCAGCAAGAATCCAGCAGCAATTGATACAACTTTCGATAATGCTTTGAAATTACAGTTTACTACTTTAGAAGCCAGGTCAATTTCCTGACCTATAATTAATTTACCGTTGTTTTTAACTCTTATAAACTCGCCTTTTCTGCTTAATACAACAGCATATTTATCATTTAAATCAACTATTAACCCTTTCACATTCTCACTCCCAGCTTATGTAATCCCTGATAAATTCATAATCACCGGTGCAAATTACTATCGCTGCTAATATATATTTTCGACCTCTATCGATTTTTTTACGGGGTATTTTAAGGCATTTTTCAATTTGAGTAACAGGTAAAGCCTTTTTTTCTTTTATTTGACTTAGTAATTCCGGATCAGAAAGCAAAAACTTAATAACTTGAGAATATATCCTGCGGGTTTTTTTATGCTTGGGAGATACATCCGGAAGTTCAAAAAAGGATATCCCCCATTCCTTTAATTCTTCTTTCAATTGCTCAATTTCAAACCTTCTATATTGGCTAATTTCTTTAGTTAAATATTCATCAAAAGCTTTCTCTGCAGTCTGGTCGGAATCTTCTTCATCCTCTTCATCATTGTGCTGTTTTAAAAAAACAACATTATTATATTTGCTCTCCTTACGATAGTAGTCAATTATTCTTCTTTTAATAACATTCTGCGCAAAAGAAAGAAAATTCCCTCTGGAGCTATCAAAAGCTTTTATGGCCTCCGAAAAAGCAATTAAAGCAATACTCAGTTCATCATCCTGACCATAAACAACATAGCGTCCAACAATCTTTTCGACACAGGAAGCAATAAAAGGTTTATACTCTTCAATAAACTTATTGATTCCATATTCATCATTCTTAATGCTTTCAACTCTCTCATTGATAGTAAGCGAATTCATTATTTCCTCCGCCAAAGTATTATTTTTTGACCTGATTTACAAAAAAACTATTGACTTGTTTCTATAGAAGAGAAAAGTCAATAAATTTCAGGGATCATCCAATTATTATATTTAATACCTTGATTATACCATGTAATAACGCTGGCTTCAATTAAAGCAGTAATACCATTAATGCAAACAATTCAGCCAGACCTTCCGCCATATTAGATTATGCAATGCCTGGTCTTATCTATCTTTTAGCCAAACAAACTTTACATACCAAGACGTATATGGTATAATTGACCAGTATCAAATTTATAAAAATTTTACAAGGAAAATAAATTATATACTGAGGTTTGTCATGGAAAAAGAAAAATTTTCAAAAGATACTTTATTAATTATGCTAAAAGGATTTATAATAGGTTCGTCCATGAGTGTGCCGGGAGTAAGCGGCGGAACTATGGCTATCCTGTTGGGTATTTATGACAGGCTTATAAGTTCTGTAAGTCGTTTTCTAAAAGATATCAAAGGAAATATCATATTCCTCATGAAAGTCTGTATAGGAGCAGGAATAGGTATTTTCACACTTTCAAATGTAATAAAGAAATTACTGGAGGTTGCTCCCATACCTATTTCGTTTTTCTTTTTAGGTGCTGTAATAGGTGGAGTTCCGGCTTTATATAGTAAAACTAAAACGATGGATTCCAAGTTAAAATTTTCGTCGATAATTTATTTCCTTTTAGGATTAGCTATAGTTATTTCAATTGGATTTATTCCTACAGGAACAATAAGTGTTACTTCCGGCTCGGGATTGCTGCATTATTTGATGTTATTTGTTACAGGAATTATCATTGCATTGGCATTAGTACTTCCAGGTATCAGTACATCGCATATGCTGTTGGTTCTCGGTATGTACGATTCGATGCTTGAAGCTATCAGTACTTTTGATTTGGTTTATATAGGAATACTAGGAATTTTAACTGTTATCGGAATATTCTTAATTACAAGGCCTATTGAGTGGACGATGAATAAATTCCCTCGTCAGACCTATTGTGTTGTTATCGGTTTTGTTATCGGTTCTACTTGGGAGATATTTAATGATAAAATCTTTCCTGCAATTCCAGCTGGTGCAAATTTTTCATGGTGGGTTATAACAACTATTGTTTCTATAATAACCTTTGTTCTTGGATTTACTGGGATTATGGCATTATCAAAATTTTCAAACGATTAATATTAAGTTGCATATAAAATCATTTTTTAAATATCATAAAATACTTTATTGATTTGATAATTATTTTGAATCCTCTTAAAAAAATTGCCTAACTTGATTAGGCAATTTTTTAATATTAATATTCAATTTTTATCTCAAACTTGTCAAACTTTACACTTTCTATAAATTGATCTCTTGTAAAAAAAGTCTTCTGGAATCTTGCAAACTCGGTAGTATTCCTTTTAAGCCAAAGGGGTGCCGAAATATCCAGTTCTTTACACAAAGCTATAAAGTTTGTCTCTAAAAGATCCCTGAAGGATAAATCTTTATCCTTCTTTTCCACCACTTTTTCATTAACAATAGTTGTTCCATCTATTAGCTTCCCGATTAATTTCAAATTTATCTTCCTTTTTTAGTATTTTTAACCCAAAAACGCAACTTAACTCCATCAAAACTTAAAACTAAAATCAATAAGTTATTCCTGCAACTCCCTATGCTTTAGAAGCTTATATTCTATAGAGTCCACCAGTGCATACCAGCTTGCTTCTATAATATCTGTAGAAACTCCTATAGTTGTCCAGACTTCTTCCGAATCGGTTGACTCAATTAATACCCTTACCTTTGAAGCAGTTGCTGCCTTTGAATCTAAGACTCTTACCTTGTAGTCGGTAAGTTTCATTTCCATAATCTCCGGATAGAATTTCACCAATGCTTTTCTCAGGGCCTTATCAAGGGCATTTACCGGACCGTCTCCTTCATCGGCGGTAATCTCTTCCTGATCTCCTACTTTAATTTTAATCATTGCCGAAGAGTTGGCAGTAGTAACAGAAGGCTCATTGACAACAACCTTAAACTCACAAAGTTCAAAGAAAGATTTATACTTACCTAATATTTTTCTTATTATAAGTTCAAAAGAACTTTCTGCACCTTCATATTGATAGCCCTTGTATTCCATCTCCTTGAGCTTCTCAATAATCAGCTTTGTTTCAGGAGAATCCTTTGTGATTGTATTGTCAATTTGATTAATCATATTTAATACAGCACTTCTGCCTGCCACCTCAGACATCAAAAATACTCTTTGGTTTCCAACCAATTCGGGATCTATATGCTCATAAGCAGTAGTATTCTTGTGAACAGCATCGGCATGCATTCCAGCTTTGTGAGCAAAGGAGTTCTTTCCCACATAAGGCGCTCTCTCATCGTGAAGCACATTCGCAACCTCACTTGCATACCTGGCAATTGCAGTAAGGTTTTTCATATTTTCTCCAGGAATGCATGAATATCCAAGTTTCAACTGGAGGTTAGGTATAATTGTACACAAATTAGCATTCCCGCTTCTCTCTCCAAATCCGTTCAATGTCCCCTGGACTTGTTTTGCTCCCGCCTGAACAGCCATGATAGAGTTTGCCACTGCCATACCTGTGTCATTATGGCAGTGTATGCCTATATCCACTTTAAACTCATTGACAACTCTCTGGGTTATCTCGAACACCTCATTAGGAAAGCTTCCCCCATTGGTATCACAAAGACAAATGCAATCTGCTCCTGCATCACATGCTGCTTTAAGTGTCTTTATTGCATACTCGGGATTTGCTTTATATCCATCAAAAAAGTGTTCTGCATCAAATACAACCTCTTTATTTCTACTCTTGAAAAAAGACACCGTATCATAAATCATTTTTAAATTCTCATCCAGAGTAGTCTTCAATATTTCAGTGACATGAAAGTCCCAACTCTTTCCAAATATTGCAACCGCGGGAGTGTCAGCCTTTAGCAGTGATTTAACATTAGCATCCTCTTCAACAGAAATATTAACCCTTCTTGTGCTTCCAAAAGCTATAACTTTAGCATTTTTGAGGCTCGTGTTTTTTATTCTTTCGAAAAATTCCAAATCTTTCGGATTAGAGCCGGGATTGCCTGCTTCTATATAGTCTACACCAAGTTTATCAAGTTTTTTGACAAGTCTGATTTTATCTTCAACACTAAAGGAAATACCTTGCGCTTGAGCTCCATCCCTTAATGTTGAATCGTAAATAATTACTTTTTTCATAGCTCACTTCTCCCCACGCAATAGCTTTAATACAATTAAACACTAACTACGGTTGATTTTTTAAAATCAAAATTTCGAAACCCTATTTTACTTCTCCTATTTCACTTATTGCTCTATTTATTGCATTTAAATACGCTCTTACACCAGCTTCAATAATATCAGTACTTACTCCTCTTCCGACAAAAAGCTTGCCGTCCTTTGACACTCTGACAGTAACCTCTCCTAAAGCGTCTTTTCCTTCCGTTACCGCTCTCAAACTGTAATCTTCAAGAGTAAAGCTCATTCCCACAGCTCTTTCTATTGCGTTAAAGGCAGCATCTACCGGACCATCACCAGTAGCAGCTTCTGTAATAATGTTATCATTTCTCTTAAGACTAACTGTTGAAGTTGCCACGCTCTTATTGCCGCTTGTTATCTGGAAGCTTTCAAGTTCATATATTTCAGGTACTTCAGATACTTTTTCCTCAATAAGTGCTTCAATATCCTTGTCTAAAACCACCTTTTTCTTATCTGCCAAGCTCTTGAACTTTTCAAATGCCTTTTGAATTGCTTCCGGTGTAAGAGTTGTATAGCCCATTTCTTTTAGCCTTTCTTCAAAGGCATGTCGTCCCGAAAGCTTGCCTAACACCATTCTGTTTTGTGATAATCCTATGGACTCAGGTTTCATTATCTCATAAGTACTCTTTTCAGACAATACCCCATGTTGATGAATTCCCGACTCATGAGCAAAAGCATTTGCTCCTACAATTGCTTTGTTAGGCTGAACAGTAATACCGGTGAGACTGCTTACCAGTTTACTCGTCCTATATATCTGCCTTGTATCAATCTTATGCCCAATTTTGTAAAAATCCTTTCTGGTGTCAATACCCATTATTATTTCTTCTAAAGCAGCATTTCCTGCCCTCTCACCCAAACCGTTTATGGTACACTCAACTTGTGTAGCACCGTTCATTACTGCCGCAAGAGAATTTGCTACCGCTAAACCTAAATCATTATGGCAGTGAACACTTATATCAACTTTATCAATATTGCTTACTTTTTCTTTAATTGTACGAATCATATTTCCAAACTCTGCTGGTGTGGTATATCCAACAGTATCAGGTATGTTTATTACCGTCGCGCCGGCTTTTATTACCTCTTCAATCACTTTTATCAAAAACTCTATTCTTGTTCTGCTGGCATCTTCTGCAGAGAACTCCACATCGGAACAGTATTTCTTTGCATATTTTACCATCGCAATAGCTCTTTCCAAAACTTCATCTTCAGTCATTTTCAGTTTATATTTTAAATGAATGTCCGATGTTGCAATAAAGGTATGAATTCTAGGGCTCTCAGCTCCCTTTACAGCTTCCCATGCCCTGTCTATATCTTTTTCAACAGCTCTGGCAAGACTGGCAACAGTAGCATTTTTTATATTTTCTGAAACAGCTTTAACAGCTTCAAAGTCTCCCGGAGATGCAATGGCAAATCCAGCTTCTATAACATCTACGCCCAGTTTTTCCAATTGTCGTGCAATTTCCAGCTTCTCTTGTATGTTTAAATTGACTCCAGGTGTTTGTTCTCCATCTCTTAATGTCGTATCGAATATTTTTATTCTACTAGACATAATTTGACCCTCCCATTTCCTAGACCATTCTCATATTTACAAATATATCTATATAATTTTATACCAACAAAATCATAAACTTTAATATATAATAGGTGGTTGGAAAAATGGGAATTCCCATATTTTCCATACCTTTTTACCTATTATGTATATAAATTCAACAGCTCAACTTCTATTCTTAGTTTAATACTGTTATTTCTTGAGCCAGCTCATCATTTTTCTTAATTCTGCTCCAACTTTTTCTACCTGGTGTTCTGCCTCATTTCTTCTCATAGCAAGGAAATTCGCTCTTCCACCAGATTTGTTTTCTGTAATCCAGTTGGAAGCAAACTTACCGTCTTGAATCTCTTGCAGCACTTTTCTCATTTCTTTTCTTGTTTCCTCAGTTATAATTCTTTTACCTGTTACATAATCACCGTACTCGGCAGTATCACTTATAGAATACCTCATGTAGGAGAATCCGCCCTGATTTATCAAATCAACAATAAGCTTCATTTCATGTACACATTCAAAGTATGCAATTTCCGGCTGATATCCTGCATTTACGAGAGTTTCAAATCCAGCCTTCATAAGCTCTGTAACTCCACCACACAGCACTGCCTGTTCACCGAAAAGGTCTGTTTCTGTTTCTTCCTTAAATGTAGTTTCAAGTATTCCTGCTCTTCCTGCTCCTATTCCTGCAGCATAAGCCAAAGCATATTCCTTGGCTTTTCCTGTCTCATTCTGGTATACTGCTATAAGTGCAGGTACTCCTTTTCCTTCCTTATACTGGCTTCTTACTGTGTGACCCGGTCCTTTAGGTGCAACCATAACAACGTCAACACCCTTAGGAGGAATTATCTGATTGAAATGAATATTGAAACCATGGGCAAACATCAATACATTGCCTTCTTTTAGATTTGGCTTTATGCTCTCTTCATATATATCCTTCTGTACCTGGTCAGGTGCCAATATCATAATCAGATCGCCAATTTTGGCTGCTTCATCAGTGTCAACAACTTTCAATCCATCGTCAATTACCTGCTGTCTTCTTGGTGAATTGGGTTGAAGACCTACAACTACGTTTACACCGCTATCGTGCAAATTTTGTGCGTGAGCATGCCCCTGACTTCCATAACCAATAATAGCTACTGTCTTACCCCTCAACAATCCTAAATCGCAATCATTATCATAATAAATCTTAGCCATTTAAAAATTCACTCCTTATCATTATTTTTAGCTTTTATATATTTATTGCCTCTTTCAATAGCAATTGTACCTGTTCTAACAATTTCTTTTATACCAAATTGCCTGAGCATATTTTCAAGGGCTGTAACCTTATCGGTATCCCCCGATATCTCAATAGTCAGTGTATCTTTTGAAACATCAACTATATTTGCCCTAAATATCTCAACAATCTGTATAATTTCAGATCTTGTTGAGGCATCTGCATTCACTTTAATAAGTGCAAGCTCCCTGCTTACCGAATCACTTTTATCAAGTTTCTTAATCTTAATAACATCAATGAGTTTGTTAAGTTGCTTACTCACCTGTTCAACAACATATTCATCCCCATTGACCACAATAGTTATTCTTGACACCTCGGGATCTTCAGTGACTCCAACAGCCAAACTGTCAATATTAAATCCCCTTCTGCTAAACAATCCGGCTACTCTTGACAATACTCCAGGTTGATTTTCCACCAGTACCGATAAAGTATGCTTTCCCATATCTCTACCTCCCTTTAAGGACTTTATATCAAAATGATATTTTTCGATAATTACCGTTCGCCACTTTTTTAAAGCGTAGATTCTTCAGGATCAACTATGCATTCAAGCAAGTATGGGTTATCATCCTCAAGCATCTTCTCTAATGCCTTCTTAACATCCTTATTGCTTGATATCCTTTGTCCCTCAAAACCATAGGCTTTGAATATAGCCAGGAAATCAGGGTTTTCATCCAGGAAAACTTGGGTATAGCGGCCGCTATGCCTGTTTTTTTGAAGTTCTCTAACCATACCAAGACGATAGTTATTAAAAATTAACACTTTTACTCCGATTTTATTTTGCTTTATAGTTCCCAGTTCCTGCATTGACATTTGGAAACTTCCGTCACCGCCAATGCATATAACCTTAGAGCCAGGGCAAGCAACTTTTGCACCTACTGCAGCCGGTAGTCCATACCCCATAGTTCCCATTCCGCCTGATGTTATAAAACTTCCAGGTCTTCTAACCCCAAAGTTGTTCGCAACCCATATCTGGTTCTGTCCCACTTCAGTTGTAACAATAGTATCAGCATCAACTACTTCTGTTAAAACCGACAGAAGATATTTAGGATTAACATAATCGGAGTTATAATCGGGATTCATCTTTATCGAATGTTCCTCTTTCTTCTTTTTCAATTCTTCAACCCAATCATCCGATTCTCCCTTACTTACAACCGCATTAAGCTCATTCAATATTTGCTTTAAGTCTCCTACTACCGGTATGGAAACTTCTATGTTTTTGCCTATTTCAGCAGGATCTATATCAATATGCACAATTTTCGCTTTTTTAGCAATCTGGTT
The DNA here is from genome assembly GCF_000237085.1 of Acetivibrio clariflavus DSM 19732. Taxonomy (GTDB): domain Bacteria; phylum Bacillota; class Clostridia; order Acetivibrionales; family Acetivibrionaceae; genus Acetivibrio; species Acetivibrio clariflavus. The sequence goes on from NC_016627.1 coordinate 4,783,959, forward strand.
TGGCTTGCTCATAGCCCTGTCACCAACTCTCGCTCCCAAAATAATCAACAAGTCTGTATTATTTATTGCGTAGTTAGCAACATAAACACCGTGAGTACCCAGCATTCCTACATTTAATTCATGATCGGATGGTAATGCACCTATACCCATAAGCGTAGGTGTAACCGGAATACGGCACTTCTCTGCTAAAGTCAAAAGCTCTTCTGCAGCACCGGAACGGATTATCCCTCCACCCGCACATATTACAGGTTTTTTTGCTTTGGCTATAGCATCAGCAATCCTTTTTATTTGAAGAGAATGACCTTTTAAATTAGGCTTGTAGCCCCTAATGTCAACACTCTTAGGATAATCAAACTCAATTTCTTTATTTTGGATATCTACCGGTACGTCTATCAGTACAGGACCGGGTCTTCCGGTAGAAGCTATATAAAAAGCTTCTTTTATCACCCTCGGTAAATCCTTTGCATTTTTAACAAGATAGCTATGTTTTACAAAAGGTGCCGTTGCACCGGTTATATCAGCTTCCTGAAAAACATCCCGTCCAATCAAATCCGACGATACCTGCCCTGTAATTGCCACTATAGGGATGGAATCCATATATGCCGTAGCAATACCGGTAATGAGATTCGTCGCTCCGGGTCCTGATGTAACAACACAGACTCCAACTTTGCCGGAAGCACGGGCATATCCATTTGCCGCATGAGCGGCTCCCTGTTCATGTCGGGTTAAAATATGACGTATTTGTGAGTCGATCAAAGCATCATAAAACGGACAAATAGCAGCTCCAGGGTAACCAAATATAACTTCTACCCCTTCATTTTCCAAAGCTTTTACAATTGCTTGTGCTCCTGTTATCTTCATAATATTGCACCCCTTTGCTATCTGTTCCCCAAAACTTGCTCTTTCGAAATCTTCAATTCTTATATTTTATCTTCCACAGCAGCATTAATACTTCGATAAACCTATAACCTCTGCTATTTTTTCAAAACCCATTGTAAAAGAAACTTCAATCAAAAAACCCTTCGCCTCCGCAAATTAGCTTGCAGGGACGAAGGGTATAATCCTACGTGGTACCACCCTGATTCGACATATATAATGCCCTCAGGTACATATATAAAATATGTACAGACTATAACGTAGTCAACGTCGTCACCTACTCCCATTTCAGCAACGAAGCTCCGGAACGAGTTATACATGCATATCATGCGCTGATTCGCACCAACCATCAGCTCTCTTGTGCAATCCTATGCATCTTTTTTCCATCATAGCTTTTTTGCTTATATCAAAATATAGTTAATGATTAGTTTAACACCTTCTCTATATATTGTCAATACCATTTTTCATTTTTTATTGATTAATGCATTTCGCTTAAAGAACTCTTCCCATTAAAAAGGCAAGTGTATAAAATCCGAGTAACAACGTTGACGAATAGGTAAGTATAACATCCACTTCTTTTCTTCTCGCAAGGACAGAAAGACTAATATAAATCGGTGCTAAAGACAGAATATATCGTGCCCCGCTAAGCAGGAATGAAGGTGAAAAAGATATCAGCAAAAACACTAACATATAAGCACTATAGGAAATACGAAGTCTTCCTATGGAATAAAAAATAAGAAAGATCACCAATAAAAATGACAAAATAAACGGTATCCAGTAGGTCAATCTAAAGGTATCCTCCGGTGATATGGCCGACTGGGTAATCCGTTTTATGTTCTTAAAAACATTACCGAAACTATTGCCGAAGTATTTATTCTGATATACTAAAAATTCATTCCAATTGCCAAACAATATTTCATTTATCATAAAATAAACCAAAGTACCTAAAGGAATCATAAGTATATAAATTCCCTTTGCAAAAAAGCTCTTTAATATATTTTTTAAATTCTTTTTTCTCAATTCATCAAAAACCTGGTTGGAAATCACGTATTCCATTGCTGCCGGAATAACCAGAATAATTCCCTGATTCTTGGTAAGTGCTGCAAGAAATCCGCAAATTCCAGCTAAAAACCATTTATTTTTTCTCATGTAGTATAAGGCCATGATAGACAAAGCAACAAAGGTGCTCTCGGTATAGGCAATACCGAAGAAAAACGAAAAAGGATATATAAGCATATATTTTACAGATCTAAAAGCAGTCTCTTCATCAAAATCAATCTTGACCAGCTTGTATAAATAGTAACAACCCACTCCCAAACATAAGTTGGAAACAACTACGCCTGAAACCAAATAGTTTTTAAACATTACGGCTGCAATCCTTATTAAAAGAGGATAGAAAGGATAAAAAACAATAAGTTTTGCATTTTCTCCATCAGTACTGTAACCGTTCTGGGCCAAGTTAAGATAATGAATTGAATCCCATTTATTCCACATGGAATCAAAACTTTCTAAGAAACCGGTCTTTATGTCAAATGTCTGAATCCCATAAATATACCCTACAAAATAAATAATCAATCTTGATGCTATAGCTAATCCAAATATTTTAAAAAAAATACTTGCATTGTTTTTTTCTTTTATATCTTCAGGTATAATTTGTACAATACTTGCTTCTTTAAAAAACACACCAATTATCATAACAACTATGGATATCGTCGATAGAATCCCCAATACTTGAACAAATTCAGGACAAAAACTATTTTCATAAGTAACAAGACTATATATAAGAGCCGTCACTACTGTTATGATACTATTTATACAGGTAAGCTGTATTTTGGCCGGTAATAATTCTTTGTTCTTTCTGAACAGCACAAAAAAAGTACTCCCTGCATTTATAAAAAAAAATAAGGCCAAAAGAATATATTTCATTTGATTTCCCCTCGGTTACTACCCTTGATTTGCGGTATTAATATAATCAATTTTTCTTTGGTCTTTTAAAGATAAACAGCAAAGAAAAATTATCTGTTTATATTATATACTATATTTCTATGTTTTTCAACATTTTTCCACAAATTAAGTTCAGTACCATCCGATAATTAATCTGTACAGAGAGAAAGTTTAAAGTTCTTTATAAAAATAAGGCAAATAAAAAACTCTGAAATCAGAGTTTTGATAAATTCTAATATTGAACTTTATCTTCTTTATCCTTCCATTCAATAAATGCTTTAATACATGAGTCTCTTTCTATTTGTTCAAGGATAACCTTTTTATGCTCTGCCGTCCCTTTTATCACATCATAAATATATTTATCGTCAAATCCTATTCCTGCAGCATCATCCCTGGTACAGCCATAATAAACCTTTTTAATCTTGGCCCAATGAATTGCGGAAAGGCACATAGGACAAGGCTCACAGGAAGTATACAACTCACAATCAGAAAGATCAAACCTACCCAATTTTTTTGCTGCACACCTTATTGCAATCATTTCGGCATGGTCAGTGGGATCATTATTTTTAATAACTTCATTATGGGCTCTTGCAATTATTTGGTTATCCTTAACTATAACTGCTCCAAAGGGACCCCCATGACCTTTTTTTACACCATCCATTGCTTCTTGGGCAGCGATTTTCATAAACTGCTCATTTTCCCTCATAAGCACATCCTCTACTAACTTGATTATTTTAATAATGCTACAATTAATATTAACATAAATTTAATCAAAATAACATGAAAAAATTAACAACTATTCTATTGATAAGCAGAAATAATTATCATAAAACAGTCTCACTCTTATCTAAAAAAATCCTTTAATTCACAGAATTCTTCCCAAAATTCAAAAAGCCTCGCTGTAAAATTAGATAGAACGAGGCTCAGATTATTGACTCAAATTTTTAATTTAAACTATCTCGTAACAAGTCCATCTCTTTCTTTTACTCCCAGTTTCAATGGAATACTTCGGGTAGTTTCATCTTGACAAGTTATATTTATTATATCTCCCGGTTTTTTGGAATAAATGTATGTCCTAAGCTGCATCATTGTGTTTACTTCCTTTCCGTCTACCTCCTTTATTATACACCCTACACGCAGTCCGCTTTTAAAAGCAGGCCCATTTTCATCAATTTTTGCAATATAAACACCTTTATCCAATTTTTTGGTTGAATCAATGTACAGGACTACCTCTTTATCATATGCAAATACCCCTAAATAGGGTTCAACAAACTCACCGTTTTCTATAAATTGATTTATGATAGGAACTGCAATATTTATCGGAACAGCAAATCCGATACCTTCGGCACTAGTAACCTTTACTGTATTTATACCCACAACCTGTCCCTTTGAATTTATCAATGGACCTCCGCTGTTTCCCGGATTTATGCTGGCATCGGTCTGGATAAGGTCTTCCATATAATTTATACCGCCCTCTGTTTCAATTTCTATTGTCCTATTAAGAGCGCTTATTATACCGGATGTTACAGTTCTTTGGAACTGAAGCCCTAACGGATTTCCAATAGCTATTGCCGGCTCACCTACAACAAGCGCATTTGCGTCACCTAGCGGTATGGGCTGAAGTCCGGTAGCATTTACTTTAACAATTGCAAGGTCCAAAACCGGATCTGACCAAACTGTTGTTCCGTCTATATTTCTTCCATCTTCCAAAGATACTATAATCCTTTTATTCTTACCCCCTGCCACATGGTGATTGGTAAGAATATATCCATTAGTGCTTACAATTACCCCTGAACCTACACCCCAACTTTCTGTATTTCTGTCAAAAATTGAATTTCCATCCACCTTTAAAACCGATATACCGACAACTCCGGGCATCACCGATTTAACAATCTCCTGTATTGTATACTCTCGTTCAGTATTTTCTAATGTATTATTATTTTGTGCAGCATTACCCTGCGCAACATCATTAGGTTCAGGAGTTTGGGCATATGAAATCTGTCGTGGTACAGCATTTCTTTCTGTTCCTCCCACCCGAGGATCCTGTTCGATATCTCGCACAATATAATTTGAAGCAAAAAGAAACACCGGTATACCAATACCTAAAGAAACAGCCATTGAAATTAAAACTGACTTGATAACTTTTCTTTTTGCTTTGTTTCTGTCCTCAAACATATTATCATCCCTTTATAGTTTATATTTTTTATTATTTCAAAAAAACTATAAAAGGATTCACATGTGGGAATTTCCAAAAATAACTTTTTCAATATGTATATAACACAGTGGAATTTTAAAGTACCAAAATCAAGAATTATTGTTTGCATATGTAACAGAAATACATTAAACTCTCTCATAAAATTTAAATACTTAATATGATATGTTTAAGCATTCATTCACCAGCAACTGACTTGATAATCTTTTTTACACTTTTTTCAAACTTAGTCCTAGGTATCATAACTTGATGTTTGCAACCCAAGCACTTTATTTTAAAATCGGCTCCAACCCTAGTTACTTCCCATTCTTTACTGCCACAGGGATGCTGTTTTTTCAGTTCGACAATATCTCCGATAACAAACTTGTGTTCCATTTTACTGCCTCCTCCCATCACCATATACCAAAAGATAAAAAACAATATCTTTTATACTAGTATAATTTTGTCCAGTAATTAATTCAAGCCACAACGCATCTAATGTTCAAACACTTATGTAAGTTGTAAACCATTACAATTTCTATAACCAATCGCAGCTTACGCTAATACAATATAGTATACGTATATTTGTGAAAAGAAGGTGTTCACATGAAAATCCTCAAATTAGGCTCAAGAGGCCCGGATGTAAAATTGATTCAAAGTCTGCTCTCAAAAATAGGATATAATCCAGGCCCTATAGACGGAATTTATGGCCCTAAAACCCAGCAGGCAGTAATTGCATTTCAAAGAAACAACAATCTGTTGGCCAGCGGTATTGTTGAAGATTCAACCTGGCAGGCCTTTCAAGTACTGCTAAACGGTTATAGCATTTACTATGTCCAACGCGGCGATACTATATACAATATTGCACGTAAATTTTACACAACTGCCGAAGCAATTATCACTGCCAATCCACAAATAACCCCCAATTTAATATACATAGGTCAAAGATTGGTTGTACCCTATGGTATAGATATCGTATTTACCGACATCGATTATACTTACGATATCATGGAAAGAAATATCTTCGGTCTTAAGGCAAGATATCCTTTTTTAGAGATAGGAACCATAGGTAAAAGTGTCCTTGGAAGGAACCTATATTATTTACGTCTTGGCAGAGGAACAAGGGAAGTATCATATAATGCTGCCCATCACTCCCTTGAATGGATTACATCACCTCTTCTAATGAAATTTGCCGAAAATTTTCTTAAGGCTTATGCAACAGGAAAAACGATACGTGGCTATAATATCAGGGATATCTGGAATCAAAGCAGCATATATATAGTTCCAATGGTAAACCCTGATGGTGTAGACCTGGTTTTAAACGGCTTATCTCCTTCAAACCCATATTATAATAATCTGCTTCAATGGAACCAAACAGGCCAACCCTTTTCAGAGGTTTGGAATGCCAATATAAGGGGTGTTGACTTAAACCGCAACTATCCTGCCAGCTGGGAAGAAGCAAAAGCTCAGGAAGCTTCTTTAGGTATATATGGACCCGGTCCCACAAGATATGGTGGCCCAAGTCCTCTATCCGAACCGGAATCGTATGCCATGGTAAACTTTACAAGACAACATAACTTCAGGATGGTCCTTGCTTACCATTCTCAGGGCAAGGTGATATATTGGAACTATCTCAACCTTGCACCACAGGTGTCATTGACCATTGCCAACATATTCTCAAGAGTCAGCGGTTATGCCGTGGCTGATGTACCAATTGTGGCTGCCTACGCTGGTTATAAAGACTGGTTTATAAAAGAATACAGACGACCGGGCTTTACAATTGAGGTAGGGTTAGGCAAAAACCCTCTGCCCATATCTCAATTCAACACAATTTACAATGACAATGAAGAAATTTTGCTGCTTGCTCCTCTACTGTAAGAAAAAACTGTGAAAAGGCAGTATAAAAAGTCCATTAATAAAACAATGGACTTTTTTTGTTCAATTCTGTGATTTTAATTTTATTCTTAAATTTTAAAATATCACAAGTTGACAACCAAAAAATAATGTGATATATTTATAACATACAAATGTTATATATTTATAACACACAAAACCTTCATAATATTTATCACAATAATTCATTACTTGTTTCGCATGGATAATTAATAATTAAAATTAAATACATTAAAAGGAGGCAATATTATGAAAACCCCAAAAAAATTAAATTTGAGAACATGGATGTTTATAAAAGTTCTCCCTGCCATAGTTTTAGTAATGTATTATTGGATGATAACGAGATATGATTTTCACATTAATTTTATAGCCATCCAGAATATTGTTTTCGGATTTTTCGGAGTCTTTTTGTTCTTTTTAATCTTTGGAAAGAACAATAGAGACTTAGAAGATGAATTTGCAAAACACAATATAATGAAAGTGGATTCCTTTTGTTTAAGAATAAGTTATTTGCTTTTTATTATCATTGCCTTGATAAATTCTGCTTTTGAATTGTCCACTGTTGTTCTTGGTTATTTTACAGTAGGAAGTATCCTGATATTGTCCATAATACGTGCTATTGCATTTTATATTTTAGACACAAGGATGGTGTAAATGAGTAAACTTAAGACGAAAATTAGGGAATACAGATTGTTGCATAATATTAAACAAAGTGAACTGGCAGAATTGGTAAATGTCAGACGCGAGACAATTGTTCATCTTGAAAACGGAAAATATAATCCTTCCTTAAAATTGGCAATGGATATAGCAAAAGTTTTTAATGTTACAGTGGAAGAATTATTTGAGTTTGAAGACTAATTTTGACATACTAAAAAATATATTCGGCAATTGCCTCAGTATATACTAGGCTTGCCGAATTTTTAATACACTACCGCTTCCAAGATAATAGAATTTATAATCCTACTTAGTAACTTTATAAAAATTTGAAATAAATTATAGCCTTTCTTGATATTAAACCATTCTAAATTACATCTTTAAACATTCTGATCAAATTAATACTATTATCGCTGTTACTCTTTTTAACCTTTTGAATAGTCTTGTTAATATAGTCGCAAAGTTTTTTTTCAAAAATCTCCTGAGTAGTTTCTTTGTTTTCAATCATGGCAAGTCCCTTTTCCCAGCTTGCAGTAAGGGATGGGCTTAAAAGTTCCTTAGCCGTCCTTCTCACCAATTCTACTATTGCTTCTCCTTTTAAAGTAGGAGTCACAACCTGTGTTTTAGAGTCTATATTTATATACCCAATATCTTTGAGCTTCTTAATAATACCTGCCCTTGTTGCAGAAGTACCAATACCGCAAGTCTTTATCTGTTCCCGAAGCTCTTCATCTTCAATAAACTTTCCCGCCTTTTCCATAGTTATTATAAGGGATCCTGCAGTATATCTGGGTGGCGGCTTTGTTTCTTTTTCCTCCAGTTCAAAGTTCTTTGTCTCACACCCTTCATTTTTGGAAAGCAAATGTATAGGCACTTCCGTCAAATCCTCTTCATCTTTTGACTTGCTTACTTCGTAAACTTCCTTCCATCCGGCTTCTTTTAATGTTCTGGAACTTGTAACAAATACCTCTCCATCAATTTCCGTCTCAACTTTAACGGTATTATATACAGCTGGAGGATAAAATATAGCCAAAAACCTTTTTACAATCAGATTATATATTTTTCTCTCATTTTCACTCAATCTGTTCAAGTCTGCAGTAACATAGGTAGGTATCAATGCATAGTGATCTGTCACCTTAGAATCGTCAACATATCTTTTTGTAGACTTTGTAATCTTTAATTCGCCAAAATCCTTTATCCTTGAAACAAAACCTTTATATTCAGGATTCATGTATAGCCCATTCAATACTTTCGGCAGCTCTCCTACAACATCCGTTGACAATACTCTGCAGTCAGTTCTCGGATAAGTTATCAATTTTTTCTCATATAAACTTTGTGCAGTCTCCAAAGTCTTGTCCACAGGAAGTTTGAATTTTTTATTTGCCTCCGACTGAAGCTCAGCAAGATTAAAAAGCAAAGGCGGTTGTTCATTCTTACTTTTTATCTCTACCTTTTTTACTTTGCCCTCTTTGCCTTTCAGCTTCTCAATTACCTCTTCCGCTTCCTGTTTACTTATATACCTTTCTTCATCTTGGGCATCATCAGCGAATTTGATTATTTTACTTTTCTCCGGTACCCACTTACCTTTATATTCAATTTTATTATCCATAGATATAAAATTGGCAGTAATTCCATAATGGGTTTTGGGTACAAAGTTTCTGATCTCTTTTTCCCTATCTGTTACAAGCCCCAATACACAGGTCATAACCCTACCTATGGCAATAACCGATGACCTGCTTTCTTTCAGCAGGGCTGATAAATGTCTTCCATAAAGGCATGTATATATCCTACTGAAATTCATACCGAACAGCCAATCTTCTTTAGCCCTGCTATAGGCAGCCTGTGCAAGGGAATCATAATGCGAAATATCCTTTGCATTTTTAATGCCTTCTTTTATTGCCTCTTCAGTCTGGGATGATATCCATACCCTTTTAGCCGGCTTGGTAGTCCCACTATGTTCATATACAAGCCTGAAAATATATTCTCCTTCTCTTCCACTGTCGGTGCAAGCATATATATAATCAATATCCTCTCTGAGCATAAGACTTTTTACCGTTTCAAACTGCTTTTTAATCCCCTCATCGTCAATTACTACATATTTATATTCTTCAGGAATTATCGGCAAATGTTCAACTTTCCACTCCTTATACGCATCATTATAGGCATCTGGCAATGCCAATGTTATAAGATGTCCAAAACACCAGGTAACAACAGAATCCTTCGACTCTGCATAGCCTCTGGTTCTGTCACTTTTTGAAATATTTACACCCAATACTGCAGCAAAACTTGCCGCAACTGAAGGTTTTTCCGTTATATATAAGTTTTTACCCAAGATATCTACCTCTTAGCTTATCTGTTAGTATATTCTCTGAATCATTGTATCGTATTCCCTACTAATCTTCAATAGACCGAAAAAAGGATGTATCTTTCAACATCCCTTTATATATACACTTATTACGGTCGGCATAATAGGTGGAGTCCTATGAACTCCACCTATTAGTAATAATTTCATAATAATCATAATCGCTTCAAATGTCCCTTTGTTCTGATTCCGCCTATGCCTTTCTCCCCTGAAATTGTCAATTTGGCAACCTCTTGGGGTGATACATATCTATTTTCATCGGTAAGGGCAACTTTTTCGCACACAATCGCAGGATCCAAAGCATTTATATTTATCCTTCCGGGTGAACTGGCAAAATTGGCTCCCGCGGCCATAATTGCCTCAAAATATGATTGACATGCCCCAGCAAATATGCATAACTTGTCAAAATTGCTCTCATATTCCCTTGCCAGCTTCACAGCCTGAATAAAATATTTTGAATTTCTATAGTTTTCAATAGATTTAAGATTGCCGCTTTTCTTCTTAATGCCGTCATGCCCGGTTAAAATCAATATATCGGGTTTGTAGTCTTTCAAAGCACGTACTACCAAATTTGGCTGTTCCCTTTCCTCTGCCACTATCCCAACTACATTTATACCGGCTTCTTTATAGTTATTTTTACACATGTTTAAAAACTTTTCGCTCGAATCCAGTTGAAGTATTTTTCCTGGCCTTTGTCTTAATCTGTTCAGCCAAAACAATCTGTTTGCATACCCGTGCCTGTAAATATTTCTTTTTACATTCAGTATAGCTCGCTGTATATTCATCTGGACATTTTTGTAATCTTGCTTTATTAAATCCTCAGGGCTTGAATCTGCTTCTATTCTATAGAATAATCCCCTTAAAACGTATACAGGTTTTGCACCATTTTTGTTAACAATATCAACAACAGTGAAATAAATATCTTGACCATAGGATTTACGGGCTACAATATCCCCAATTTTTATATCGTTCATATTTGGTCCTCCTGTAAAGAAGTTTACATTACATAATATGCATAACTTCTTTTTACGGGCTTGGACCACTTATTTATTTTGTCAATCTTCCTTTCAATAGACCTATTTTCTTTGAAACGCATCTTAACACTGTAATATCTAATTAATTGTTTTTGAAGCAACTTACACTAACCATGATTTCAATTTTCCGATTTTCATTTTAACAACCCGTCTTGTTTCTTCATATTTTTCCATAGCACTTAAAATTGTCTTTTCATCAGGTTCTAAGCCTCCATATTTATATTTGTTAAAGTTATCAACAAATTCCAATAAATCTAATCCACTGCCTTCAAGCACTCTGGCAGCATAGACCGACGGTGTTTCATGCTTTTCAATTCCGAGATCAATTTTATTTAATAAATTTGAAATTTTTGAAAATATCATTGAAATTGCTTTACTTTTTTCATTGTTTAAAACTTTCTTCCTCCAAATATCTCTTCTGATGCGGAAAAACAACCAAATTGACATAAATAAAAGGAAAATTATATAGGGTACAAACAGCATTTTAACCCAAAGGGGCATAATAACCACAAAGTTCCAAATCCCCACTGCTAAACTCTCTATCTTTTTAAACAGCGTTTCAAAAAATGCATAAAATCCGCTGTTCGATCCATCTCTTCCCACTGTAGGTTCAAAGACCATCCACCCGTATCCTGAAATATACACTTCAGGGAAAGCATGAGCATCTTTTTCCCTTATAAGGTATTTATCCCTTTCCGGATCCCACTCATTAGCAACAAAACCTTCAACATATCGTGCAGGTAACCCTGCCGCTCTTGCAAGGATTACCATTGCCGATGCGAAGTGAACACATATACCTCTTTTGCTTTCAAATATAAAGTAGTCATTGTATTCTTTACCTTTTGGCATTTTAGGAGGTGTCAAATTATACTTAAATCCGGATGTATGAAAGAAATTAGCTATAGCCTCAGCTTTATCGTAATCACTGTTAAGACCTTCTGTTATACTATTTGCAAGATCATAAATTCTTTGAGATATATTATCCGGAAGTTCTGTATAATTTTTATACGCACTATTCATCTCCTCTATGGCTTCTTCTATTATTTCTTTCGTTTTGGAATCTATAACTAATAAACCATCAGATAATTCTTCATCCCTTTCTCCAACTTTATATTTATTTAAATCAAAAATTTCAGAAACAAATTCTTTATTTAAATGCCTTATCATATTATATCCAAAAGACGAGTGAGACAAATTCTGGCTATAATAATCAATAACATAATATTCATATAAATAAGGTCTTTGTCCATTTTCTATGTAGCATTCAGAACGGTCATTAATATATACAGCTAAATTAGGTTTATTGGGCAAACGGATTTCAACCGTTCCCGGTGGATTTAGCAGTGTCTCCATTGGTACTTCATTTGTATATATAGAGGCTTGCCTCATTATAAAGGACTCAACAGTGCTTTCAGAATTTTTATTGATTTTTGAATATTCCAATGGAAGAAGGCCGTTTTTCTCCATACGCTGAACCAATTCCTGCAGTACTGAGAACTTATAGTAGCTGTTTTTTATATCCCGAATATCCTTTTTTTCACTAAGTTTCTCATTTCCTTTTATCCATCGGTTGTCTATATATTTATTCCAGCTCTGAACTTTAAAATAGAGAGGTTCAATAGCTTCCACTTCAAAAAGCACCCTGTCACCCAAAGGAGGGGTAACTGAATTAAGAACACTTTGATTCTTTATTCCCATTGTATTAAATATACTGGGCAAGTTTGTATTGTTGATATTCTGTCCGTTTGCCTGTGTAAGATTTTGTACTGTCTCGTTTATTGCCTGATTGATATAGGCAATTTTAGGTATTATTTCAGGTTTTGGAGTAACCAAACTCAATGATAAAATCAATCCGATAAAAACAGAAGCAGAAAGTATGTACCAAGGATTGTTTATATGAAATCCTTTGTTTAGCATGCTATTATCCCTTACTGTATGCTCTATATATAACCAGAAAAATAAAATTCCAAAAAGTATAAAGGGCAATGTAATATCACTGTCAGTTTTAGCTGACTGAAGCATAAAAGGTATCGCACCAATGAGCAAAAGAACCGGTATTCTGTAATGTATATTAGTAAAATAGTAAACTGTTGAAGAAAAACCGTAAGATGCTATAAATATGGTAGCAAACCAAAAGGCCGGCACAACTTGAACATTTTCGGGATTTGATACAATAAGCCATATAAAATAAGCCAGAACTGACTTCCCCGAAAAAAGAATCATAACTCGAACACCAATAAAATACACTACCGAACCAAGTACAAAAAGTATTCCTCCGGATACACCTTGCTTTTTTAAAAAAATATAGCATATATAAAGAACAGTATTAACAACTGCAATAATAACTAATATATCTATTACAGGTCTTCCGAAAAAGGAAGTCATTGCCCAATAAGTCAGCATAATAGAGAACAGGAGAGAAAGTCTTTGATCGTTTAATTCTGTCAAGAGTTTTTTCATATAATTTCACCCCCAACACAATGACATTTAAACTATTATAAAAAAGCTTCACTTATATCCTCATCAACTCCCAATACCCAGTAATTGCCTTGTTGATTAATGAAGCTTCCTTCTGCATTATGGCCACGGATATTAGAATGATAGTTATCTACCAAGACTGTATCCACTACTATACCGTACTCTGCAAAATTTTCGACAGCTTTATATAGAGCATTATCATAATTCCCAGTAAAAACCATTGATTCAGTGCCTTTTAGGTATCGATTTTTTTCTTCATTTCCAACAACTTCGTTTAACGGCAAACGCTTCGAAAAATCTGAAACAGGTAGCTTTTCAAATTTATAAGATGCAAGTCTGTACTGAATTTCGTTAATGGTCTTACCATCATTTATCTCATACTTATTCCACTTGCCTCCCTCAAATAACCATAGCTCAACTTCTCTCCCGATTTTAACCGATGTATGTGCTACTGCAAGAAGAGTTTCTAAAATTTTCTCTTCTAATTTTAATCTGTCCTCATCCTTATTGTCACTATTTTTTACAGTGTGTATCGGAGGCACCCCTAATAGCAGATGATAAATCACATTAACAGTTTGCTTTTTTTGCTCTGTCTTTATATATGGGTCTAAAATAAGCCTCTTCTTTGATATTCCTCTACCCTCATCCTTCCTAACCATAAGTGTTTCGCTTCTGGCGGAAAGTTTCCAGTGTATTTTATGAAGCGGATCACCCGGCATATACTCTCTGAACTCATAACCTGGTTCCCCATTCCAGTTAAGTAAATTCATAGACGGTGAACTCAAATCTTCTTGCCTGATTGATGCTTCCGATCCTAATAATATTTTACTGGTTGGCTTTAAATTTACTAACCTTGGCAAAACCGTTACTTCCACAGCAAATCTATCTTCATTGCTATTTTTTAATATTGACAACTTAAAAAGATTTATATAGTCCTTAAGGCACACATCGCTTATACCAATTTTCGATACTCCTCTGCTTATAGCTGTATATTCCACACTTATAACCTTCTTTTCAAAAGGCCCTAAAGAAATGATTTTATTATATGTCTCAGATATTTTAAAGTTAACCGCTTCACAAAACTCCAGACTTATAAAAGGGAATGGCATGAAGGATTTATTTTCCAACCGGACATTAACCCTTACTACCCCGCCTTTTTCAACTTCATAGAATGGTATATCAACATAAACCAAAACTTTTTTTCTGAATGGAATAACTAAAAGACCTGAAACAATAGGTGAAAAGAGAAGCATATATGTCATAACCATACTTGTTTCTCCACCTAAAATATAAGAATATAAATACATAAAAACTACCATTGTGAAAAACAAAATCCAACTTATCATACAGCTTTCCCTTTACGCATTTGTCATATTAAAGCTATTCTTAATAAACCTATATATTTTGGTAGTTCAAACTAATGAACAAATTTATATAATATCACTATAAAGCTTTTATTACATAATCTATATTCATTTCCTCAAAAATGAAAGATTGATTTTTTAAACACTTTTCTGCTATAATCCTCTAACTCAATCACAGTAAACTATCAATCAAAAGGTTGGCACTTTAACTTTCATAATTGCTTCATTTACAACATTCTCTGCCGTAATGCTTTTCATTTTAGCACCTGAATTCATGATAATTCTGTGGGCCAAAACCGGGACTGCCATTGCTTGGATATCGTCAGGAATTACATATTCTCTTCCCCTGATAAAAGCCCAAGCCTTTGATGCTCTGTATAAATTCAAACTTGCTCTCGGACTGCCACCTAAGACTACATGCTGACTATTTCTTGTAGCTTCAACAATATTTACAATATATTCCTTTATACAATCTTCCACTTTAACTTCCTTTACTTGATTTTGAAGTTCTAAAAGTTCATCAGTATTTGTAACAGGTTTCAGCTTATTTAATGGATTTTCACTGCCAAACCTGTCCAAAATCAATTTTTCTTCATTCTTTCCAGGGTATCCTATGGACAGTTTTAAAAAGAATCTATCCATTTGAGCTTCTGGCAATGGATAGGTTCCAAAACTTTCAACTGGATTCTGTGTTGCAAGTACCATAAACGGCTTAGGTAACTGATAAGTTTTTCCATCCACCGTAACCTGGTTTTCTTCCATTATCTCGAGAAGACTGGATTGGGTTTTCGGAGAAGTCCTGTTTATTTCATCGGCTAAAAGGAAGTTACACATAGCAGCTCCTTTTCTATATTCAAATTCACGGGTAGCAGGATTAAACATAGAAAACCCCATTATATCTGACGGCATCAAGTCCGGTGTAAACTGAACCCTGTTAAATATGCCATTGACCGAACGAGCAAGCGTAGCAACAATTTGTGTTTTGCCCACTCCGGGCACATCTTCAATAAGCACATGCCCATCACTAAGTAGAGCTACCAGAATAAGTTCTATAACAGATCTCTTTCCCACAATGACTTTTTCTACATTTTCAATAAGAACCTCAATTACATTATTCATATGTACACCCCAGAAAAATGTTTTAATTTATAATTTCTAAAAATAAAAATCAAAACTCTTCTAAAAGAAATAAACTAACTTTTCAAAACTTTACATCATGAAAAAGATATTGAAATGCAAATTTAAAACTTAAAAGGTAAATATTCCATACAATAATAAAAAAACAAAGGTATTTGAAATTTCTTAAAATAACGATTATAAAAATATTATATTATAGAAAGGCACTGCTTTACAAGAATTCTTCCTATTATTTTACCTGACTCTTTTTAAAACTACAAAAGCAAAACCTTATGGACTCTTTAACGTCCATAAGGTTTTCAAATGTTCCAGCTAAGAAAGACGGGGGAAGTTCATAAATCTTCCCCCGCAATAAGTTTAATGTTTTTTTGGATTTAATCTATATTAATTAACAGTAATATTTGTAGGTATAGAATTAGTTCCGCTATAAGTTATGTTAAATCCAATTGTTATTGTTCCTCCTGCAGGTATTGTACTATTATAATCGACATTCTTAAGTGTAACTGAATTACCGTTCTGAGTATAACTACAATTCCATGCGTTTGTTATTTTCTGATTACCTGCATAGGTAAAGTTAACTGTCCAGCCATTTACTGCTGTAGAACCATTATTTTTTATTGTAATACTTACTGTAGCACCAGATCCCCAATCATTATGTGTATATGTTACTGAACAATTATTATTTTGCGATGGCGGAGGTGTCGGAACCGGATTGTCTGTTCCACCGGATGATGTAGCATTAACAATAAAGTTTGTAGGTGCTTTATTTGTTCCGGTATATGAAATATTAAATCCGATTGTCACTGAACCGCCTGCCGGTATAGTAGCGTTGTAATCTACATTTGTCAATACAATAGAATTTCCGTTTTGTGTAAAGCTACAATTCCATGCGTTCGTTATTTTTTGGTTTCCGTCAAAGTTAAATCTAACTGTCCAGCCATTTACTGCTGTAGAACCGTTATTGGTTATAGTCATACTAACTGTAGCACCAGTTCCCCAATCGCTCTGTGTATAATTTACCGAAAAGTTTCCTGATTGAGGCGGCGGAGTTAGTGTTGGTGTCGGTGTAGGTGTCGGTGATGTTGTCGGTTGAGTCGTTGCCCCACCATTTACTGTTACTGTTCCCGCATTCAGTTTTACTGTCATTGGTTTTAAAGTTCTGTCACCGAAAGTAGCTTTGCTTATTGTTACTGTTGATGTACCTAATGCCTTAAATGTTATATTTGCAAATATTCCGTCCTCTCTTATGTATTCATTCAACAATGTTTCATCTAAGAACAATATTTTTATTGTTCCGTTATTTTCTTTGTGTATTGCAAAGTTTACACTAGGATTCATTATTATACTTCCAGCTGACCCGTTTACATACTCAAGTTTGCTTGGGTCATAGATTATTGTCATATCTGCTGTAGTTATTCCATTTGACGGTACATTAGCCAATTTTATCGGTACTACCACTTGTTGTCCCGCATTTGCTGTTACTGATTCAACATACGCTGTAAATCCTGTTATTACAGGTGGTATTGTTGGCGGCACTGTCGGTGGTACTGTTGGTGGTGTTGTCGGGCGAACTGTTGGTGTAGGTGTCGGTGGTGTTGTCGGTTGAGTCGTTGCCCCACCATTTACTGTTACTGTTCCCGCATTCAGTTTTGCTGTCATCGGCTTTAAAGTTCTGTCACCGAAAGTAGCTTTGCTTATTGTTACTGTTGATGTACCTAATGCCTTAAATGTTATGTTCGCAAATATTCCGTCCTCTCTTATGTATTCATTCAACAATGTTTCATCTAAGAACAATATCTTTATTATTCCGTTATCTTCTTTGTTTATTGCAAAGTTTACACTAGGATTCATTACTATACTTCCAGCTGACCCGTTTACATACTCAAGTTTGCTTGGGTCATAGATTATTGTCATATCTGCTGTAGTTATTCCATTTGACGGCACATTAGCCAATTTTATCGGTACTACCACTTGTTGTCCCGCATTTGCTGTTACTGATTCAACATATGCTGTAAATCCTGTTATTACAGGTGGCGTTGTTGGCGGCACTGTCGGTGGTACTGTTGGTGGTGTTGTCGGACGAACTGTTGGTGTAGGTGTCGGTGGTGTTGTTGGTTGAGTCGTTGCCCCACCATTTATTGTTATTGTTCCCGCATTCAGTTTTGCTGTCATTGGTTTTAAAGTTCTGTCACCGAAAGTAGCTTTGCTTATTGTTACTGTTGATGTACCCAATACCTTAAATGTTATATTCGCAAATATTCCGTCCTCTCTTATGTATTCATTCAACAATGTTTCATCTAAGAACAATATTTTTATTGTTCCGTTATTTTCTTTGTTTATTGCAAAGTTTACACTAGGATTCATTACTATACTTCCAGCTGACCCGTTTACATACTCAAGTTTGCTTGGGTCATAGGTTATTGTCATATCTGCTGTAGTTATTCCATTTGACGGTACATTAGCCAATTTTATCGGTACTACCACTTGTTGTCCCACATTTGCTGTTACTGATTCAACATACGCTGTAAATTCTGCTGAAGCTGCTTCTGTTTTTTGTAAAGGCATCAGAGTGCATAGAATTAATGCACATAATACAATAGAAATGCATTTTGTGAATTTCGATAAATACATAAGCTCTACCTCCAACTAATAATTTTTATTAAACCACAGTTACAAAACTGCGGATTAAAGACAAAAATACTAACCTGACTAATAGCTTTATCTACGTCTGGGTATCATTTTGCGATTTATACTACTTATAGGAATAGAACAACTGCCGATTTGCTTGTCAACACGATATGATGTTTTGCTAGAAAAAATTTAGTTAGATAAGAATATATTCATACTTTACATTTTTATTATAATATAAATTTTATAATATTTCCTATTAACATTATTTTAAAAGTATAACTATTTTTTTAGAATTGCCGATAAATTATTAAATACCATTATTTTCTGTTAATTTATTATTATTTTCTTATATAATATTCAGGATTCTATAATCATTATAAACAAAAAACGATATATTTTTATATCCTTTATGGTATTATTTTCAATACTTTAGTTTGTAAATACCAAAAACAGGATCCATATACCGTTTTAAATATTATACCAACTGATATTTATAATTTTACATAATTAAATCAAAATTTTTGATAATTTAAAATTTAAAGCTTTTAAAATACTTATCTGTTTAATATAAAATTAAAAGTATACATAATATGTTGCTTTTTTACTAGGATAAATCATTGCTTTAATTATTTTTTATGTTTTATAAATTAAAAACATATGCTACCCAACAAAAGAATAAACCTTTCCTTTTGCGGTATTTAGATCTACCCCTTTTCTTATAAACAGTTCTGTTAATGTCACAAATTCGTATCCTTGTTCCTGAAGTGTTGGGATTATTATATCTAACGCCTCAGGAGTCGGATGGGGAAGTGGCTGAACATCATGTAACAAAATTATAGCGCCATCTTTTACTTGATTTATAATTGCATCTGCTCTTTGTTGTGCTGTAGTTGTCTGTATCCAATCATTTGCAGTTATACCGTGTGCAAATATCAAATCAACATTATCATACAGAGTTTGGCTGTATACAAGATTTGGTGCACGGAAAAATTTAGGGGATGTCCCTGAATACTTTTCAATAACAGCCGTAGTTTTACCAACAGATTCCTTTATTTCTTCTGCCGACATATCTCCCATACTTGAATAATCCCATGAATGATTCCCTATTTCGTGTCCTGAATTAACAATTCTTTTTATAATATCACTTGTAGAGTCATTGACTCTTTGTCCAACTACCATAAAAGTCGCCGGAACTTGGAATTTATCCAGTTTGTCAAGAACCAGGGCCGTCAAAGTAACATCCGGACCGTCATCAAAAGTTAATGCTGTAAGTTTCTTATTGGATTGACTCATTATTATACCTCCAGATTTTATTATTTTCTCTACTGATGAAGTGCATTGTCAAGTTGCTTTAAAAGACCAGTCAAGTGTGAAACATCAATATGAAAAGTTAATAATTCATTACTTTATATAATAAATTAATCAACTTTCGCACGTGAATAATGTGCACTGAACATTGAAAAATCAATAGATTTGGGCAATAAAAAAGTACAAGAACCCCCTTCTATGTGATATAATAGAAGTACCCAAACCCTATTAAATCGACAATTTGGAGGTTCTTGAACATGTCTATTGTATCACAGAAGGTTAAGGAAGAAAATAGATTTTCTTTGACAGTTGATAACTTTTTCAAAATGTTTTCTGTAGGCTATCTGTTAAAAAAGTCAAACGCATATAAAGATAAAGGTATTCCTTGTCTTACGGTATTCAAAGTACTGTTTGAACTTGTTTTTACAGGCAAAAATCTGTTTATGAACTATAAAGCAGAAAGCTTTGATATACCATTTGCAAGGGATGTGGTCTACAGATTCTTAAATTCCATACATATCAACTGGCAAAGATTTTTATATTTGCTTTCTGCAAAGGTCATAAATCATCATATCGATAGATTAACGTCAGATGAACGGGTTGATGCCTTTGTAATTGACGATTCCTTCTACAGTAGGACAAGAAGCAAGTCAGTTGAGCTTTTAAGTTGGGTCAAAGATCATGCTGACGGCAATAAGAATAAAAAAGGCTTTCGTATGCTTACACTTGGTTGGACAGACGGTAATTCATTTATTCCTGTGGCCTTCAACCTTTTAAGTTCAACAAATCCAAGGGTTTGCATTAATCCAGCGAAAAATACTATAGATAAAAGAACCGTTGGTTTTAAACGCCGACAGAATGCCTTAGCCACTTCACCGGAATCTGCTCTGTCTATGCTGGAACAAGCAGTTGCTACCGGTATTAAAGCAAAATATGTTTTATTTGACAGTTGGTTCTCCTTTCCGGCTACTATTATCAAAATTTGTAAGATGAATCTTAATGTGATAGCTATGGTAAAGGATACTCCCAAGATTTACTATAACTTCAATGGTGAAAAAAAATCATTGAGAGAGATATACCGAACTGTCAGGAAACGTAGAGGAAGATCAAAATACCTTGCTTCAGTTATGGTAGAATTACACGATAAAGAAGGAAACCACATTCCGGCAAAAATTGTCTTTGTCCGTGACCGAAGAAACAAGAGTAAATGGCTAGCTCTCATATCTACAGATACTAGTCTTCCCGAAACAGAGATAATCAGGATATACGGAAAACGCTGGGACATAGAGGTATTCTTCAAGATGTGTAAGTCATACCTTAAGCTGGCTAAGGAATTTCAAGGTCGTTCTTATGATATGATGGTTGCCCATACAACTATTGTTTTTTCAAGGTACATTATGTTAGCGGTTGAGAACCGCAATAATACTGATTTACGCACTATTGGTACTTTGTTCTACTATTGCTGCGATGAACTTGAGGACATTAAATTCCATGAGGCACTGCAGCTTATAATAGAGGCTTTAAAAACTACTTTACAGGAAAAACTGCTTTTGACAAAGGAAACAGTCAACGAGTTTCTCAACTACTTTGTCACTTGTTTGCCTGTTCATATCAAGGCAAAGCTATCAGTTGTTTCCTGCGAAAGTTGATTAAATTATTATATTATATCGTAAATAATTAAGAAATGCTTGATGATAAGTAAATTCCTCAAATCTTCATTTGCATAGCTGTAATTAAATCACTTTTCGATACACCTTAGCTTTTAAGCTGCATATATGTAAATAATAATTGCAGAAGGGAAAAGTTTGTTTGCATAAAACTTTTCCCTTCTATAATTTTCATTAATAATAATTAATCTCAAAACTTTTATATTATAATGTAGTTGTAAATACCAAGAATTCCCACTATGGAACGGTATAAATCTTTGGTGTTGGCGGTTCTGCCATTCCATAGCCTATAAAGAAGCTGGTGTGAGGCGGCTGATTATATGCCGTATTCTGCCATGCTATTCCCAGCCTATAAATCGGATCATGCATCAATGTATAAATTCTGCGATTTGTAAGACTTGTAGTTGTATAAATACGTAAGAAAGTGTTATCTGCAGACCTAAATACTACTTCCTCTCTCCAATCTCCAAATAAATCTGCTTGTAAGCATGGTGTGGCTTTTGTACCGTTACAGGAAGCACAGCCATCAGCCGAAAGCAGTGTTCCACCGTTATATTTAGTAATGGTAGTACCGTCCAAAAGTTCACGCAGCTCATCGCCATCCCACCAAATGGCAAAGTTTATTTGAGATGGACGATTTCCTATATTATTACCAGTAGAACTATAAAGTGGTGAACCTGCTGCCCACAATTCCATTCCTGGTGAAGATGGAACTATATCAGCTGCACACGCTCTGCCGCAATCGCCTGTATGATAATATCTGAATATTTGCTTTCCTGTTCTCGCATCCAGCAATACAGCGCCTTTTCCTTCTTCAAGACATGTCCATACTTCGAGTCCTGGCCTGTTAGGGTCAATATCAGCCAAATGCATCGCATCACCATGGCCTAATCCAGTATACCATAAACCCTTACCATCATGGTCTACAGCCGAAGTACCCAATATAATTTCGTCAAAACCGTCTCCGTCAACATCTCCTACACTTAGATTGTGATTACCCTGTCCTGCCCATGCCGAATTGCCGTAATCATCACTGTCAAAGGTCCAGCGGTGTACAAGTTTTCCGTCCCTAAAATCCCACGCTACCACTGTTTGTCTGGTATAGTATCCACGGCACATAATAAGACTTGGGCGTTGTCCGTCAAGATAAGCTACACATGCTCTGAAACGGTCAACCCTGTTCCCATAGTTATCTCCCCAATTTGATACATTACCTCTTGGAGGAAGGTAATTTACGGTTGATAGAGCTGCTCCTGTCTCTCCGTCAAATACCGTCAGATATTCAGGTCCTGACAAAATGTACCCGTTTGAATTACGATAATCTGCATTTGGATTACCAATAACAACGCCTCTTCCATCTACAGTTCCATCTGCTGTTTTACATGCAACCTCTGCCTTTCCGTCTCCATCCAAATCATAAACCATGAACTGTGTATAATGGGCACCGGCACGTATATTTTTGCCAAGATTTATAGTCCATAACTTTCTGCCTTGTAATGTATAGGCTTCAAGGTACACAGGATCGGTATATCCTGCATTTGCATTATCCTGTGTCGCACCTTCCCATTTAACAACAATTTCGTATTGCCCATCTCCGTTCAAATCACCGGCACTGCAATCTCCTGCCGAATAACCGTTAACCGGTGGCTTTATAGGAATTTGTAAATAATTTTGTCCCCATACCCTTACTGTATTTGATTCTTCTTGTTCCTGACCGTTTACTACTGTACGTACAGTATATGTTGAATTTATATTGCCATTTGTATCAATATAATTTGTAGCTCCGGTAATGGGTGAAGAATTCACTTTTATACCGTTACGATATATGTTAAATGCTATATTTGAAGGTTCTGTGCCCAGCAAACGCCAGCTCAAAAACACACCATTATCTACTTTTACGGCTATTAATCCCCTATCCAGTTTCTCCATCTGTCTGTAACCTGGCGGCGGTGTTGCATTTCCTGGCCGTGTTGATGTAGGCGTAGGAGTTACAACCGGTTCAGAAGTTTCTTGTATTTTTAAATAGTCAACATTCGGTCCTCCTTCTGCTGTAATAGCCAACGCTCTGATTGAATTTGTTCCTTGCCTGAGATTTACCACTATACTAGCATCTTCCCAAGCAGTCCATGCACCTGTCGGATAAAAATCCATACCATCCTTAACAACAATGTTATTTATAATTATTTGCATCGCTCTATTAGCGTTACTGGCACTTGCATACCTAAAGGTCAACTTATAGGTTCCAGCCTTTGTTACATTTACATACCATTCAATATAACTGCCATACTCATTATTATAATTCACATAACCGCTACCTGTATAACCTTCATGTATAGTCTCAAGAAAGGCATTGTAAAGTACGGCATCTTCCGCCTGATATATTGCCTCCATTGAAGGTTCAGGCGTTACAATGGGGTTATTTTCTGCCGGAAACTCGGAAATAAACCCTAACAAAAAGCTCTTCATATAAGCATAGTCAATAGAATTAACATCATTATCTCCATTGACATCAGCTGCTATTTTACCGTTAGATACCGGAAAATCAGAAATTAAACCTATAAGATATGCACGTATTAATGCCAAGTCAATAGAATCCCGCTCACCATCCCCGTTGAGATCTCCATACTTTGTTGAAATCATTTGAGAGCCTTCGGCATTAAATCCGGAATAAGGCAAAAAACTCAAAATAATTCCCAGAACAATTAAAATTACCAGTGCCCTCTTCATAAAATTAAACCTCCCTTATACTTTAAACATTATCTTATGGATGTCTAAATCTTGTTAGTCAGATATTTTTTCTATTTATTTAATTCTTCGAAAGATTATATATGAGTATATTGGGATACATGTCTTTTTGATGTAGAATTCTTAATATTATACAGGAATATGATTTTAAGCCATGCTAAGTCAGTTGTTCAGCTCCTTACACAAATTGGTTTTGCTACTTTGGTTCGAAATAATAACAGTGGTTGTCAATAATAGCTACAGATCCTTTTTTGAAATTATATTGTATATAACTATTATACTTTTATTTTACAAATAAAAACAGAGGGAAAATAAAAATAGATAATCAATTTAAATTTTATTTTTATTATTGAAAGTGTTCTTTTTGATAGAATAAAAAGGTAATACCAATTGATGCAAATCATATGGATTTGATGATATTAATCTGATATAATTTTGTCATTAAAATACATTTTTCGACCTTTGCTGAACCTTTAATTTGTTGGAATTTGGAGGAAAATTTTTATGAGTTATTCAAAAATTTCAAGAAGATTCTTTGCTTATTTATTTGACACTATTATTGTTAGCGGTTTTGTTTGTACCCTATTGTTAATTTTAAAATTTTTAAATATTTTTGACACTAAAACTCTTGTTGAAAATATCTCAAAAGGTGATTTCTCTTTTTTTATCAATTATTATATATTATGTTTTTTAATCTATTTAGTCTATGAAGTTGTCTTCTTAACTTCCAATATATCGTCGACTCCCGGTAAAATTATTTTGGATATGGAAATCGTTAGCTATAAACCAAGTTTTTTAAAAGGTTTTATAAGATCAACAGTAAAAGTGATTGAATCGTTATCAGGTCTCGTTATTATATCTGGTTTAGTAGCAGTTTTTACTGAAAATAAGCAATCTATTCACGATTTGCTTGCAAAGACGTTTGTAGTTGACTTCGACAGAAGAAGTCAGCATATTCCAAGTAGTATGGACAGCGCAGAGTTTCACGAAGAAATGAAAAGAAGAGGCATAAAGACCTATAGCGAGCAAAAAGCTTTAGCTCAAGAAATGTTTGGAAATCGTAAAAAATCCAGTATCAGCTTTATACTCAGCTCCCCATTACTCTGGGCCATAGTTCTAGTTCTATCGATAATTATTATTATAATATATTCAAATGTGATTATATACCAAATTAGAAATTTTTACACTATAGTTAATTTGTAACAATAGTATAGTATTAATTTGCATTATCTGTTATAATATAATAAAATTAATCGACTTATATTGCTACAGTTTTATAAACAATATGAGAAAATATAGAAAGATAGTGACAGAAATAATAATTTATATATAATTTATATTTTAAATGGGGATTAGATATGAATATCAGTAAATTGTTCAGGAGATTTTGGGCATACTGTTTTGATTTCTTAATAGTTCTCAGTATTTACTGGATAATTTTGTTCCTTATAAAAGCACTATGCGGTTATAATGGTATTACATCATCGTTAGAGGAATTACACAGAATATTATCTGCAGAAATTTTAACAAACGTTTTAAAGGGACAAGCATTTAATATAATTATATTATATTTAATCTATGGCTTGGTATATTTAATTTATGAAACTTCTTTTTTAAGCTCAAAATTATCTGCTACGCCGGGCAAATTAATATTAGGCTTAGAAGTTGTTTGTTACAACAAATCCAACTTTCAAAAAATCATAATAAGGTCTTTACTTAAAATCACAGCAATTTTAATTCCTCCCTTTACTATACTTCTATTTATACTTTCTGCATTCAGCAAAACAAAGCAGTCACTGTATGACAAATTATCCAATACTTGTGTAGTTACTAAAGATAATAGCAAAAAATACGGAACCAATCCGGAAATGACCCTTGAAGAATTTTTTGAAGAAATGAAAAGCAGAGGGTTAAGAATGTACAGCGAGCAAAGGGCTTTGTCGCAAGAAATCTACGGTAGACCTACACCATTAGCTAAACCTTATTACAAACCAGCGCCTAACCATTTATTGTTTGGAGTATTTATATTGCTTATTTCAATAGTTGTAAGTATAAGCTTTGCTTATTACTTCTTTCCCGATATACAAAAATTATATGTATTTTTTTAGAACTCAAGTAGATTTCATAATTATTTAGTTTTTTAATAAACTATTGTAAAACATATTATATGCAATCAATTTGTTTTTTATTGTGTTTTATATAGCTTGTTTCAATAATCTAATATTTTTGTCACCAATTAAAGCCTTTACAAACTATGTAAAGGCTTTGTTAATGCCAATTTAAATTCGGTTCTTCAGTAGCCATTTTGCTGTATTCGGAACTTAGACTTTTGAGCATTATGAACTTAAGAATTTCCAGTTTAGCAAAGCATATCATTTACAATGAGTATTGAACATGATTGTAAATGTCAATAAAAATTTGGTTCTTTCCAAGGTTAGTTGAAATATAACAGTTTTACAATCCAATATCGCCTATTTAATATGGTTATGCTTAATTTTTCAACTAAGATTGGAAAGAATCAATTTTAGAGTACCATAACGATTTGCTAAGAGCAATCAATAGGGTAGGTACAAAAAAATTGATAGAGGCAATACTAGAATAAAGAAGTGGGATATCCCCTTTTTTCGCTTAAAGTGTTGCATACTCACTCAAAATTTTTGCACTAAAAACACCGAAAACCCTTGTAACGCAAGGGTTTTCAGATAAATTGTGGCGGAGAGAGAGGGATTCGAACCCTCGGTACGCTCATCACGTACACACGATTTCCAGTCGTGCGCCTTAGACCAGCTCAGCCATCTCTCCATAATGTGTAGATATGTCGCACCTTTCAAGACACTTTCAACATGACTAAAATCCTTGCTTTCCATGCGACTACTCTATTATAAGGGATTGGGTGGGGATTGTCAACCCTTTATAATATGTTTGTAAGTGTAAAAAAACCCCATCCTATAATACTAATCATATCCCTTATTTTGTTTCACATCACTTTTTTAAATCCTTCAACAAATATTCGCACAACTCTTTATGTATGTTTTGCATATAAATACTTTTCAATAGGTATTCGGGGTTAATTTCATCCCCTAGTAGTGCCTGTGAAAACTCTTTGAAGTCTGTAAATGAAGGTAAAGCGGCTTTGTCTAACATCTTCAAATGTTTGGAGTTACCTTCCATGACTTCCCCAATTTCTTCCGACACTTTACCATCTGTCAACCTGTCTTTTAATAGGGTCAAAGCTTTCATAATTATTCCAGTCTGTTCCTCTGTTATGTTGTGGTCAATAACAAAGCTGAAAAAAGAATGATTATACCCTTCCATCCCTGTAACAATGGTGTGTAACAACTTGATTTTGTATTCAAGTAAATCCATTTTTAATTTATCCATTGATGTTAATCTATCGATTGTAATTTTATCCTTTCATTTATGATATTATTATATTCATTCATCGATACACTTGCAGGTTCTTTTTCAAAAAATTTTTTATTTTTAATAATATTTTTTATATCTTCATAAGGTATTTCAAACTCTAGCGGACCTACATCCGGAGTTGTATATGGAACAGTTTGAACAAATAAAACCAATCCCGATTCCTTAATATAAAATCCACTTGAAGCTTCTATAGACTTAATTTCTTGCTGAAGCTTTACCCCTGATTCCTGAACCTTTGTTAAAAATAATGAATTAAGCTTGCTGGTATTTTTAATTACATCCTGCAAATTAATTTTTGATCCGGTTCTTAAATCAAAATTAAGGGAATCAATAATCTCGTCGGGTTCTTCAAAATTTATAATATAATTTTCTAGAATTAGTTTAATGCTAAGTACATATTTTGATCTAAAAGTAACTTCATACGAAACATTTAAGACTTGCTCTATTTTAAGTTGATCTTCGGATTTTTCATCTACAGCTTCTCCTAAACCAAATGCTACTTCTTTATATTTTTCAATTCTCTCCATAATTGCATCGTTTATTTTAGCTTCAATTTCTGAGTCATACATGTTAGATACTTTCGGATATTTGATAACCGATTCAAATCCTTCTTTAGTATTGTCCTCAATCACTTCTTTAATAACATAGTCATTGTTTAGTTTTGATTCATTATTCGAGCAGCCACTAAATACTAAAGCCAGCATTAATAGAGCAACTACTAGTTTTTTCATTAATCTACCTCCCAATCAAAATTAACTTATCTATAGGTAAAAAATTAATTATTAACCCACCCCCCGCTTAGCAAAATATGTAATATATATAAAGTGTAACATTAACATGCATTTAATAATATTATGCCATAATAATGGGTCGTAGGCAAAGTGTTTCTTAATGTTTTTCATGCAATATCTTGTAATACATATCCCATCTTTTAATTATCTTCTAAAAAATAAAGCATTTGTCCTTTGCCTTATATAAAAACAACATTCTTTTATTAACATAAAGTAGGACCCTAAAAAAGTCTATATCAAACAAAGCAACAAATTTTTGCCATAAAAAACTTTATATCCTTGATGTATAAGAAATTATAAATTATTTGTTGAACTAACTTAAATACATAGTATTGTAAAATAATATTACACATATCAATTATATTATGATATAATCTATGCATTGTAAGTATATGTTAGGGAGGAAGTTATGGCAAAAAAAGTAACTATGGAAGACATTGCAAAAAAGGTGGGCATGTCAAAGAATACTGTATCTCTAGCATTACGTAATATGCCCGGAATTAACGCCCAGACACGGAAACTTATTTTCGAAACTGCAAAACAGTTAGGATACGAATATAAAAAGAATTCTTCCCAAAATTCTTCCTCAGATACTTCCTACAAAAACATTTGTTTAATCTTCTCTAAAGACACTCATAAATCTGAAGGTTTCTTTTCATATATACAGTATGGCGTTGAATCTGAAGCAAAAAAAAATAATTTGAACATCATTATATATTGCTATGATGAGAACAAGGAAGAGTTTGAAACACCGCTCAGTATTAAAGAAGGGCTTATTTCAGGTATTATTACCCTTGGCAGAATATCCAAAAAAACACTGACTTCCATTCTAAAATTTAATCTTCCTCTTGTAATAATAGATCACTATTTTGATGATTTAATTTGTAATTACGTATTAACAGATAACATATCCGGAGCATATTTGGCAACTGAATACCTTATTAAGCTAGGCCATAAAGATATAGGTTTTTCAGGAGATATTTCTGCTGCCAGCAGTTTTTATGACAGATTTCAAGGATATGTCAAAGCCTTGGACCAGTATTCAATTCCCTATAATAAATCTTTTTGCATAACTGACAAATGCCTGTATGAATATAAAAAAGACAGTATACAAAGAGTAATCGACGAGATTAAAAAAATCCCAAAATTACCTACTGCTTTCTTTTGTTGCAATGATATCGAAGCAATAACCTTAATAAATGCCCTTAAATCTATCAATCTATCCGTTCCAGACGATATTTCCGTTATAGGCTTTGATAACATTGAGCTTTCAAAAAATATTACTCCCGAACTGACCACTATGCATATCTCAAAAGAAGCCATGGGAGAACGAGCTGTAAAACTTTTATTGGAAAGAATGGCTAACCCGAACTCTTTATGCGAAAAAATACTTTTACCCACAATGTTTGTTGAAAGAAACTCTGCAAAGAAAATAAATTAGTCATATAACACATTTTAAGTAACTTTTCTCTCACTTATGATACGTTTCGTTGTTCAATATTTTAAAAGCCCTAAAAATCTGCTCTACTAAAATGAGCCTTGCCAGTTGGTGTGGAAAGGTCATATCGGATAAGGAAAGACTAAAATCGGCTTTCCGGACAAGTTCTTCATCCAAGCCCAAAGAACCTCCTATAACAAACGTAATGTGTGATTTACCTGAAATAAAAAAAGAATTCAGCTTATCGGAAAATTCTTCGGAACTAAGTTTTTTCCCTTTTAGATCTAAAACAATTAAAACAGATCCTTCCTTTACTCTTTTTATAATACGTTCAGCTTCTCTTCTCTTTACCTGTTCCTCCTGGGACACGCTTAGATTTTCCGGGGCTTGCTCATCTTCCACCTCTATAATTTGTAGCTCACAAAACCTCGAAAGGCGTTTACTGTATTCACTTATTCCTTCCTTCAGATACTTTCCCTTGAGTTTACCCACTGCAACTATAGTTATTTTCATATTGCCTCCTAAACCTCTACTACTTCTCCCACTTGGTCACGTAAAGCTACGCTTAACATTACATCCCTGCCTGCACAAATATCATTTTCGTCAAGTACATTACAAACAGTCCGGTATGCAAGCTCGGGAAAATTATTTTCTCTACTTAAATGCCCCAGTAAAAACTTTTTGGTACCTTTCTTGGCTAAATGGGCTACAACCTTCCCAGCCATTTCATTTGACAAATGCCCTCTCTCCCCCAATATTCTCTTTTTTAACGGCCATGGATATGGACCTACTTTCAGCATTTCCACATCATGATTAGATTCAATAAATAAAAGATCACTGCCCATAAGATGACTTATAAGTTCTTTTGTAATATGGCCTATATCTGTAGCTGTCGTTATTTTCTTACTTCCCAAAAAGAAGTTGAAGCCCACCGGATCAACAGCATCATGGGGAATCGGGAAAGCTTTAATACAAATATTGCCTATCTTAAACTCTTCACAATTGCAAAAACACATCTTATTTTTTATATTTACAGGGCCAATGGCCTGTTCCATGGCATTCCAGGTGTTTTCATTGGCATAAATGGGAATATCAAATTTTCTGGATAGTATGCCCACTCCTTTTATATGGTCACTATGTTCATGGGTAACTAAAATAGCGCTTAGTTCCGAAGGATTTTCCCCAATGGCAACAAGCGCTTCTATTATCCTTTTTCCACTTATACCGGAATCAATCAGCATTTTTGTCCTGCCATCCGATATAAACAGAGAATTTCCACTGCTTCCGCTGTATAAACTGCAAAATTTTATCATTGGTTTTCTCCTGATTATACTAAATATTTTAACCTATTCAATATAGCATTTCCAAAGCCTATCAAATCTACGTTTTATAAACAGTTTTTATCATTTATTATTGTAATAACCTAAAAACGCAGCTAATTACTATTCTTCAACTCTAGCAATATCGGCACCAAGACCTCTAAGCTTCTTTTCTATTGCTTCATATCCTCTATCTATGTACTTTATATTATATACTTCAGTCTCACCTTCTGCAACCAGACCGGCAATAATCATTGCTGCACCAGCCCTCAAATCAGTAGCCCTTACCGGTGCACCGGAAAGCTTTGGAATACCTTCAAATACTGCCATTCTTCCTTCTACTTTGATTTGAGCTCCCATTCTTTTCAATTCATCAACATACTGAAACCTAGAATCCCATATTCCCTCAGTTATTGTACTTGTACCGTTTGCCAGACAAAGCATAACCGACACGGGAGGATGCAAATCAGTAGGAAATCCGGGATAAGGAAGAGTTTTTATATTGGCTTTCAATATATTTTCAGGACCTTTAACTCGGATCCAATCCCCGCCCTGTTCAACTTCTGCTCCCATTTCAATCAACTTGGCACTAAGGGACTCCATATGCTTAGGAATAACATTTCTTACAATAACATCACCCTTTGTTGCAGCCGCAGCAATCATAAAAGTGCCAGCCTCTATCTGATCGGGAATTACACAATGGGTAGCTCCCCCGGTAAGGTTGGATACCCCCTTAATCTTAATAACATCCGTACCCGCACCTTTAATATTAGCTCCCATAGCATTAAGAAAATTAGCCACATCTACAACATGCGGTTCTTTTGCAGCATTTTCAATCACTGTAGTACCTTCTGCCTTTACAGCTGCAAGCATAATGTTAATGGTAGCCCCAACACTTACAACATCCATATAAATCTGACTGCCTACAAGTTTTTCTGCTTCAATCTTTATTACACCACGATCTATCTCAACTTTTGCCCCTAATTTTTCAAAACCTTTAATATGCTGGTCTACAGGTCTATACCCGAAGTCGCATCCGCCAGGAAAAGCTACTTCCGCTTTTTTAAACCTTCCAAGCAAAGATCCCAGTAAATAGTAAGAAGCCCTTAGGCTCTTCACCATTTCATAGGTAGCAGTATATGATCTTACATACTGAGAATTAATTGCAATACTGTCTTCACTTTCAACTTCAATTTCACATCCCAATTCTTTTAAAATATCTATTAAAATCCTGACATCGTTTATCTCAGGAATATTTTCTATCTTGCATGGTCCATCAACCAACAAAGCAGCAGGCAAAATAGCCACTATCGAATTCTTAGCTCCACTAATACCCACTTCGCCCTTAAGTGGCCTACCACCTCGTATAACAAACTTTTCCAAACATAACGCCCCCACTCATTTTCTATTAGCGGTAAAACATTCCATATTAATTATAGTACTATATCCAAATAAATTACACTTTCGAAAAACATTGATTAAGCAGTTTATTTATCGTTTAATTTTACTTCCTCACCGTTATATACTTTAAAGTACCTTTCCATAATTTTTTCTGAATTTTTAGCAGTTATTCTCCATACAGGGATATCATCAAGTACTTTCGTATCATTTCCTACAAATTGCTCTCCAAATCCCAGATCAATTTTATCAATAACTGTACCTCTGTCTTCCGTCAGATTTTTTATAAGAACCTGATAAGCTGGCATTATTTTTTTCCCGCCGGTAATTTCTTTCGGTTTTCTATTGTTATATTTTAGGTAGGTAATCCCTTTTTCTGATACAGTAACCTCTACATAGTTGCTGTATAACCAAAACTCTCCTTTTTTTTGTCTGAAAATATACTTTTTTTGACCATCTTCCATATCTTCCATTTTATCAAAATAAAACTTTTCAAAGGGTACCTTCATTGTTTTAAACAAGTCCGCAAGATAGTTTTGGACTTTTTTTAAATCCGTTAAATAATTGCCTTCTTCCGGTTCAATATTATTGTAAACAAATGTGTTTACTTTTTCAATTATCAACATCTTGTTTCCACTAAAAGCTTTTACTACACCATCAGAAGTTTCCTCTTCATACTTTGAATCTCCAAAAAAAACTTTTATAATTAAGTTTTTATCCAAATCAATATTAGTACTGATTAATGTACCTATTTCCTTATTATACAAAGGAATATCACATTTTACAACAACCCCTCGGTTTTCTAAGATCTTATATGTGTCATCAACCATTTCACGGGAAATATTATCAGATTTGAACAGAGTAATTATGGTAACAAAAAGTAAAAGATTCAACAAAATAAACATAAAAATAAGTATATTTTTTGCCTTTGCCCAATCCATAATTACTCTCCTTTTTTTTCTTTCATTTCAACTGTATAATATCTTCCATCTATTGTTTCTATCACCCAAACAGGTTTTAAATGTTCTTCTCTTTCACTGTATTTTCCTTCATAAGATATAATAACATCTTTTACAGAAAAATTAGAAAAGTTTAGATAATCATACTTTTTAAAAACATCATCAAGCAAATCAAACGGGTAAGTTCTAATTTTCAAAGTGTTATTCCCAACAGAAAATTCTTTTACTATCCAATAGCAACTTAATACTTTCTTTTTATTGGCGTTTATTGTAATAGCATTATTGACAAAGCTTTCATTTCCGGTATTTACCGGATACTCTAAAAAAGAAACAGGTTTCTGATTGACTTTATAATCAAAAGTAAAGGTATAATATCCATCTTTATCGCTGTTGATTCCTGAAAGATATATATCTGCTCCTTTTACCATATCCGCCATTTGAGCAATGAAATCAATAGCCTTTTCAAGAGCTTCTATTTCAGCCCCTTTATCAGCCCGGTCATATTGGGACAAATACTTATATTCCAAAAGTCCATCCTTATGAATTTTATAGCTCTTACTTGGATTTCTGAAAACTATGGATTTATCCAAATCAATTCCCCAGGTAAGTCTTTCTTTGTCATTTCCTAAAACTTTTGCTGCAATTTTTTCAAGGTCGTCTTTCGTGCTGGTATCAATATTTTGTAAAATTTGAGGTACAGAGCATATAATATCCTCAAAATCTTCTGAAGCACTTCCTCTGGGTATTAAAATATCCGGCTTTATTTTATATGGAGTTTTATTAATTCCCATCCATTCATTCATTACCACATAGCTATAAGTTTCATTATTTTCCAATGCAATTAATATATCATTATACTTCTCTCTGCTTAATCCCTTTTTGTTGAAAGGCAAAACAAATCCATAAGTCTTATTCCCATCATAAACATACAGGCCAATATTGTTATTGGAATCTATTCTTGGCAGCAAAGCCATTTTATATATACCGTCAAATTCCTGGTTTGCAATATTTTCAACATTCAACAGTGCTGACAAAGTGCTTATGTTTATCTTTGTTCTAAACTCATACACAAAGCTCTTTTTTACAACAATTTCTCCCCAATATTCTTCCGGATACGTCTGCTTACTCAGGATGTTTTTACCTTCCAACAAATTAGTCAAATAATAGAAAGCTTCATTACACAGTTTGGCATAATACTCATGATCCTCATTTATTATAAAATGGGATTCGTCATATCCTTCAGTTGCTGTAACTCTAAATAGCTTAACGTAGTCACCCACATCACCGGGAACTTTGCTGCTGCTATTATCAAAAATATTCCATAAAAAATTAGTAGGTAATCCTTCATTTTGATAATTCCAAAGGATTCCTACCTGTATAAAACTCGTTAATACCAATACCATTAAAACATATAATTTAAATCTCTCGAATCTAAACTGTTTCATCCTCTTGACACCGGATACCTCTTATTTTATTTAAATAGCCCGTTGAGCATATCTGTAATCTTTAAAAATCCTGTTTTTATTGCTTCCTTTATACCATTATCCAGAACAGAAACGGTAAAACTATTTATCTGTAAATTGGTTTTAGGTACCAGCTTTTCTGTCTCGTTCTTTTTAAAAGCAATAATTCTTACATCGTTGGCTCCTTTGTTTGGAAGAATAACTTCTTTCATAAATATGCCTGAAGCACCTATGTCCCACATGTAATCCCCATCTGTATTGGCAAAAGGTATGTACTTTTTCTCATCTTTGTCATAAATCAAAAGCATTACTCTTATATCATCCTTAACAGTATTGCCGCAAATAACATAGGACTTCTTAAAAGTTGACTCATCTCCTTCAGGCCGTGTTATGGTAACCAAAAATTGCTCTGTATCGCTGGTATTCTTATCAGCTAAAATAGTATATTTATTAAGTAATTTTTGATCTTCAAGATCCTCGGCAAAAGAAGTAATGCTAAAACTGGTTATCAGTAAAACCAGAGTAAATATGTAAAATATTTTTTTGTACATTAACCAACCACCCTTTTTATAAGCAATATATGCCTAATATATTATATTCCAACTATCTTATGTTATATTATATATTATAAATATTACAGAATTGTTACATGACATTTAAGATTCAATTACATCTTCCTCTGAAGCTTGCTCACCATTATATACAGGCAATCTAACCGTAACCTCAGTTCCCTTTCCCAGTTGACTTGAAATAGAAATACTTCCGTTATGAGCTTCTATTATTTCCTTAGCAATAGAAAGACCAAGCCCAGTCCCTCCCATTTCTCGCGAACGGGCTTTGTCTACTCTATAAAATCGCTCAAATACCCTTTTAATATCTTCTTCAGGAATTCCAATACCAGAGTCTGCTACTTTTACATAAGCATCGCTATACATCCTGCCAACATATACAGTAATCTTTCCTCCTTCCGGAGTATATTTGATAGCATTGGTGAGCACATTAAGCAAAACTTGCTCAATCCTATCTTTATCCGCTAAAACTTGCGGTTTTTCTCCTATCGAAAAGCATTCTAAAATTTGTCCCTTTTCTTTCGCAGACAGCTCTACCTTTATTATTGAAGTTCTGACAAGGCTATAAAAGTCAAAAACCTGCATATTCCACTGCATTTGCTCATTTTCCAATTTGGAAAGCTGCAATAGATCTTTAACCAATCTTGTCATTCTGTCTGCTTCTGAATTTATAACATTGAGAAATCTATATGCTGTCTCAGAGTCTTCCAAAGCTCCGTCCAATAAAGTCTCAGAATAACTCTTGATTGATGTTAACGGTGTTCTAAGCTCGTGAGATACATTAGCTACAAACTCTCTTCTCATATTATCTAATTTTTGCTGCTCAGTAATATCATGCAAAACTGCAATAATACCTTCTGCTTTCTTCTGACCGTTAGTCGACAAAGCAAAATAAATTTGAATATATTTATCATTAAAATTTAGAATAGCCTCTTTAGTATTGAAAATTTCAAGATAAAGCATCTCTTCTATTGTAACGCCTAAATTATATTTGTTTGAAAATTCATTAAAGTTCATATTAAATTCATCCACGCCAAGCATAAGTTTTGACGCCGGATTAGCATGAACCACTTCCCCATCTATGTTAAAAGCAATTACACCATCGGTCATATAGTTCAGAATAGTTTCAATTTTATTCTTCTCTTTTGAAATTTCATTTAATGTCTTTTTAAGTTCTTTCGCCATATAGTTAAAAGCTCTGGTAAGCTTACCTATCTCATCTTCTGATTTCACTTCAGCAACTTGTGAAAAATCACCTTCAGCTATATTTTTTGCCTTATGCATTAAATTTACTATCGGTACGGTTATGGTCTTAGATAGCAGGTATCCAAAAACGAGAGACAGAATAACTGCAATAATAAACGCATTTCTTATAATATTGTTAAAACTATTTATTACAACTCCCCATTCGTCTTTGTAAAATCTGAAATATAATATATACTCCCCTTTTGTACGGGCATAGTCAAAAAAAACCCTTTCATTGCTATGAATTGCTCTCCCTTGATTTCCGTCTTTTCCGGCAAGGGCAGACAAAAAGTTTTTTGAATTTAATATTTCTTCAATAAACTTATCACTATCTTCCTCAAATAAGTTGTCACTTGAATACAAAATATTATTGTTATTCTTGTCAATAACTGTATAAGTCACATAGTCTCTTACCATAAAAAGACTGATAGCATTATAGTTGTCTTTTAAATCCGTAATTATCTCATTTCCCGAAGGGTTTTCCCCAATCCCCCAACTTTCAAAGCCTTTATCGATCCTATTTTTGAAGTCTTTATAATATACGGATTCCATAGAATAATTCAATGAAATACTTACTGTAATCATCAATGCAACCGATACCAGTACAAAAATAACAACCAGTCTCCACTGCAAACTTCTTAATAATTTTAGCTTTCTAATTAACATATCAACCCTCTTAAAAGCTTCGTGATAAAAAACATGAGGGCATTTGTGCCCTTTTTGCATTACCGATTTTATAAAGATTTAAAAATTTTGTTTACTAATCAAAGTCTATTAAAATAATATCCTACTCCTCTTTTTGTCATAATATAATTAGGATTACTAGGATCTGATTCTACCTTTTCCCTAAGCCTTCTAACCGTAACATCTACAGTTCGTACATCACCATAATACTCATAGCCCCAAACTTTTTCCAGTAAATTTTCCCTGGAAAATACTTGTCCCTGTTGAAGGGCTAAAAATTTAAGCAGTTCAAACTCTCTTAAAGTAAGCTCTATAACTTGATTATTTCTTCTTACTTCATAACGTTCTACATCAATCTCTAAATCTCCACACTTTAAAGTACTACATTCTTTAGTTGCAGCACTTTCAATGGAAACCCTCCTAAGATTCGCTTTAACTCTAGCCATTAATTCTCTAGGACTAAAAGGCTTTGTAATATAATCATCTGCTCCCAATTCAAGTCCTAATACTTTGTCAACCTCTTCCTCTTTAGCTGTTATCATAATAATAGGAGTGGATATAGATTGTCTCAGTTTACTACATACAGTAAAGCCATCCATTTTAGGAAGCATTATGTCTAAAAGAATAAGGTCAGGTTTTTCTTTTAAAGCACATTCTATTGCTTGCTCACCATCATAAGCTTCAACAGTTTGAAATCCTTCTTTAACTAAATTAAATTTTAAAATATCAACTATATTCTTTTCGTCATCAACGATCAGTATTTTGGCTTTCACAAAATCCCCCCTCATAGTCCTTGGAAGCCACAAAAGCACTTGCACAAAATTTTCAAATTACCAGATAAATTCATGCAAATAACACATATTATTATAACATTTATATTACAAATTTGAACATTTATTTTAAGTCAATATAACCAAATTATTGAATTATGCCATTTCAAAACTTAACTTTTAAAATATTATGTATTATGTTGATTTAATTACAAAATGTGTTATAATATAGTAAGAGGCTCTGTCATAATTCTTTCTGCATAAGCTTTCTTGTATTTAACAATTCTAATTCAGGGGGGCTGCAATAATGTCAAACGAGTCAATGTATTTTCTCATAACAGGAATGCACCTCAGGTTAAACAAACTAATTGAAAGCAAAGGTTTTGATCTTCTTGATGAGGAAGTTCAGCACTACAGCAGAAGATTAGACAAAGTTTTGGATCGTTATAATAAACTTTATCAAAGGGACAAGCAATTAAAGTTAAACACATGTTGTATTGAGACTCCCCTAAAATGTGTGTATTAATAATAGAGCAATGATAGCAATTTTATGGGCACTCCCAATGGACTGCCCATTTTAGTTTATTCCACCTAGTTTGACGATGTAAAAAATCTTGTGTATAAGAGATTGAATGTTCTCCTTCTTGGCAAGAATTAGTAATAACAAAAGCTAAGGAGGAGAATTTTATGTCAACACTATCAAAAGAACATATAAAGCAATTAGTTCGGGAAAATAATTTCCAAAGCGTATCAGATGTAAATGCTTATCTAAAAGACATTTTTAAAGATATTATTCAAGAACTGCTTGAGGCAGAACTTGAAGCAGAATTGGGTTATGCAAAAGATGATGCGGAAAATAAAAATACCGATAATAGCCGTAATGGTTATACACCAAAAAAAATAAAAAGTGAGTTTGGTGAAATTGATATACAAGTGCCTAGAGATCGTAAAGGAGAATTTCAACCTAAAATTATCCCAAAATATCAGCGTAATGTTTCCGGAATTGAGGAAAAAGTTATAGCTCTATATGCAAGGGGAATGTCTACAAGAGATATTAGTCAACAAATTGAAGAACTTTATGGATTCAGCCTGTCTCCGGAGATGGTTAGCAAGATTACTGACAGAATTGCTCCAGAAATAAAAGAGTGGCAGCAAAGACCTCTTGAACCTATATATTCCTTTATA
Organism: Acetivibrio clariflavus DSM 19732; assembly: GCF_000237085.1. Taxonomy (GTDB): domain Bacteria; phylum Bacillota; class Clostridia; order Acetivibrionales; family Acetivibrionaceae; genus Acetivibrio; species Acetivibrio clariflavus. The sequence continues at coordinate 4,823,490 of NC_016627.1, forward strand.
TTTATGGACGCAATTCACTATAAGGTAAAGGATGAAGGAAGAATAACAAACCGGGCAGCTTACGTTGTTCTAGGAGTTACTATTGATGGATATAAAGATATCTTAGGGATATGGATTGGTGATAATGAATCGTCAAAATTTTGGCTAGGTGTGTTAAATAACCTAAAAAACAGAGGAGTAGAAGATGTTTTAATCTTCTGTGTAGATGGACTTACCGGACTTAAGGAAGCAATAAATGCAGCATATCCAAAATCAGAAGTACAGAGATGTATAATACACCAGTTGAGGAATTCCTTTAAATATGTATCCTATAAAATCTAAAAGCGTTTAGCAATGATTTTAAAGAAGTATATCATGCAATTAATGAAGAAGTAGCATTGGAAAAACTGTATGAACTAAAAGAAAAATGGGGAAAAGAGTATCCTTATGCAATACGAAGTTGGGAAAATAACTGGGAAGTAATAAGTCCGTTTTTCAAATTTCCGGAAGAGATACGGAAAATAATATATACAACGAACATAATAGAAGGGCTGCATAGACAGTTTCGTAAGGTCACAAAAACGAAAACGATATTTCCAACCGATAGTTCACTGGAAAAGATGCTATATTTAGCATCAATGAATGTAGTGAAGAAATGGACACAGAGGTATAAGAACTGGGATAGGGTGTTAAGCCAATTGATGATACAATATCCAGGTAGACCGGAAGAGTATATTTAAAAGCATTCATCCCCACCGCCCTAAAGGGCTCGTCCTCATCGCCGGACGGGCTAGACCTCACAAAATTAAAAATATAGGTTTAAAAGACTAATACTGACCATTATAAATAATTATTGCCAGATTTAAACAAATTTATGTATAAAATATAATAAATCTGGCAATAATATGTAATATAAAGGTAATAAAAAGCAATATTTTGTAAACCTTGTGAACTTATATTTACTTGCTGAAGAAGGATTACATAAATTCTGATACACAAAATTACTTACATTCCCCCTAGTTTCCGTTTTCGGCTTTTTATAAGTTGGTGTGATTAACCAAATTAGATGTAACATATAAGTTTCGGTTAAAAAAACAAGAAATCATACAATATCAAATGGTTTCTTTTTAATTTCCTTTTGGAAATTCATGGTATATCTTTAATCTTTAAGTAGAATATTGTTAATATTCTCCCTAATACAATTATATTCATTGTCGCTACTATATAGATATTTAGCAATTACCTCCATCAACTCGAAATCATTTTCATGATCTATATCCAAAACAGCAGTGTCTCTCATCTCAATAATATCACATATTCCATCGAATAGACCTTTTCCACTCTTAAGAAAATCAGGAGAATAAGCATACATTGATCCATTTATGTCAAATACATTAGGAGCTTCCTGTCGCGCATTAAAAGAAGACTCTATCACACGTTCATATCCGTTTTCCCCCTTTTTGACCATGTTAAAATATGGATTTCTTCTTGCACTTGTAACAGAGAACACAACATCAGCATTGGAGTTCAACTTTTTCTCTATCAATGATTGTAAATCCCTCAATCTTCTGAGCGGAGATGTTATATCTAGATCAATTACTATATCATAACTTACTTTTTTCCTTTCAACCATAACATCATAGCAGTTTTTAATAACAGAAATCTTAGGAACATAATCCTTTGCAAGTTCAGGGTCTCTTTCTATAATCTCTATTGGCATATTCAATTTGTTTTTAAATAAATCAATTAAATTTTCACTATCTGTATTTAAGACAATGTCACTATCAACCCAATTATTTCGCTTAATAAATAAATCGATAAAAGATGCAGTATAAAAAGCTAATGGAAATCCCAAAAAGGTTTTGATATTTTTACTTTTTACTCCCTTTGAACCCTTTCTTCCGCATATGGTAAATAATATTTTCATGATTATAACATTCCTTTCTTTGCAATTTACCGTTAGCAATGCTGTACCAATGTTATCCATATTTTCCCGCACTCATTCAATTACATTAAAAAAATACTTAATTTCTTTAAGTTAAAATCCATTCTTGTTCTAATTATGCACAATACTTTTATCACTTTTCTCTCTATAATCTTTGTTACAATATCCTTTAGGCATCTCGTAGCATAAGTCACAGCGATTGATCTTTTTATAAATATTCAATCCAAAATTCTCATACTCCAGTCGTCTTTTTGCTCTTTTAAACACTTCTCCGTTTTGGCACAATTTCTTTTAATATTTGTGTCTTTTTATAATTTGTTTTATACTAATTGACTTTTTTATTTCACAACGCTTGTTATTAAAATCTATATCATAGATATTAAACGCCTCATATTATACTTTTGTGATTAATTAGATTCCATATCTTCCTATAACTCCAAGATATACAACTATAATATTTATCTAATTTATTTTATAGTCGTAAAATCTTTTCTTTAAATCCACTTTATCACTAAGCAGAAACCTTTTAATAACATCAATAACTTTCTCAGAAGTGTTACCATTACCATATGGATTGATAGTTTTTTTAGCCTTATTTTTAAACTCGACACTTAAAGCCAAATCTATAGCTTGCTTTATACTACCCTGCGTCGGTTCACAGTCAATTACACTACTAGCCTTTATTCTCCCCCTCTGCCTATCTCCGATATTAACCGTTGGAATACCGAAGCTCGGAGCCTCTAACAAGCCACTTGAAGAATTTCCAATAACAACGGAACAATACTTTAATGCACTAAGATATTTTACTGTTCCTAGTGAAGTGTACGCCATTATATTATTATTCTTACTTGCATATTCATCAATCAACAGGTTAATAATACGCCCTTCTGCATCAGCATTTGCCTTAGTAAATATAAAATTCATATTTTCATAAGACTTACAAACTTCCAAAAGTGATTCAATTTGATTTCTCGAACTATTATTTTCTAATGTTACCGGATGAAATGTCACCACTGCATAAGGAACATTTGTATCAATCTTTAATTCTTCCTCTAGCTCTTTTCTGGATAAAAACTTTTCATTAAGAATATTTTCTATTCCGATAGCACCTACATTAAATACACGGTCAGGACTTTCTCCTAGTTGAATAACTCGCCTGCGATACTCTTCTGTGCTGACAAAATGTAAATAGCTTAATTTTGTGATTGCATGACGAAAAGCCTCATCAACAGCACCTTCTGTTATTTCACCACCATATAAGTGAGCTATCGGTATCCTTTGATTCATTGCTGCAATCGCGACTGCAAGAGTTTCATATCTATCTCCAAGAACAATTAACAAATCCGGATTCAACTTTTTAAAATAATCAGAAAAACCAATCATGGCAAGTCCCATTGATTTGGAAATAGAGGCTGGAGAATCAGAGCTTAGTAAAATCTCAATTTCTTCATCTATAGAAAATCCATCTTCCTCTATTTGTTTATAAGTCAATCCAAATTCAGGCGAAAGATGTGCACCGGTTACAACAATCCGAACATCAAATTCCTTTATGTTATTTAATTTTGTAATAATCGGTTTTAACAAACCATATTCAGCTCTAGTTGCTGTTAAGACACTAATTATTTTTTTCATTGCTCAATCAACTCATCTTGTTTATAATTTCTATTAGCGACTTTCCCCAATATTTCAAACCACTTCATAGGGCTGATCCCATTTCCAGGCCTTTTAACTGTTAAATTATCTTCCGAAAAAATTTCCCCTTTTAATATATCTCTTTTTGCTACAATGCTTTTACGTACAACAAGCATATTCTTTTTCTCTGCCTCTGATGGTCTTTTCACTCCATCTCCTAAAGCAGACTCAATATTTCTGATTGCATCTACCATTGCCTTCAGTTCATTCGGTTCCAAACTTGCCTTATGATCAGGTCCTTCCATACTCCGATCCAGTGTAAAGTGTTTTTCTATCACACTTGCTCCTAATGCAGCAGCCGCAATAGAAACTTCAATACCTTTTGTATGATCTGAATAACCAATACTAACGTTAAATTTCTCTTTAATGGATAACATTGCTTTTAAATTAACATCGCTATAAGATGTTGGATATTCAGTAGTACAATGAAGAACTGTTATATCATCTGCTCCATTTTCCTTCAGCACAGTGATAGCGCTCTCAATATCCTCCATCGTACTCATGCCTGTTGAAAGTATTACAGGCTTTTTCAGCTTCGCTATCTTTATCAAATATGGAAGATTTGATATGTCTCCCGATGGTATTTTCCATCGTTTCATACCAAGTTTATCTAAAAAGTCTATACTTTCAAAGTCAAAAGGCGTAGAAAGAAATTCTATTCCTCTATTTGAGCAGTACTCACTTAGTTCTAAAAAATCCTCAAAAGATAGTTCTAATTTCTTAAGCATATCTAGTTGAGTTTCCTTTGCATCCGTTTGTTTCTTTTGATAATCTGCTTTTGCTGTATTTTTCGAAACAAGGTTCTCAGGTACAAAAGTCTGAAACTTAACACAATCCGCTCCTGCTTCCTTTGCAGCATCTACCAGCTGTTTTGCCAACTTCAGACTACCATTATGATTTACACCGGCTTCAGCTATTATAAATATGCTCATAATTTTTTTACCTCCCTACAAGGGTTCCCAAATGCCATAACAGCCTCGCCTACATCTTTAACAACAACACTGCCCATACCAATAATCGAACTAGCTCCTATCTGAACTTGTTGTTTTACAGTAGCATTTGAACCAATATGTGAATGGTTTCCTACTTTTACTCCACCGCTTAAAACCGCTCCCGGGGCTATATGCACAAATTCTCCAATAATACAATCGTGTTCAACAATCGCTCCGGTATTAACAATTGAACAATTGTTTACTACAGCTCCTGCATTTACAATAGCATGTTTTCCAATAAAGACTCCACTTTCAATATGTGCATATTTACTAACGCATGCTGTAGAATCAATAATATTCGGTATTTTGAAGCCAATAATTTTTATATTATTATACAGTTTAATACGTAAAGCAGGATTACCGACACTTCCTAGAGTTATAAAAGCATATTGGTAGCCTTTGCTATAAATATCCAAAAGGTCATCATCACTTCCTATTATAGTTACCCCCATAATTTGCTTTCCTACATTTTCTTTCCTGTCAATAATCCCTATATCACAATATTCATTAGAATTAAGAAGGCTATCTAAAACGGATTTACAATGGCCTCCGCCACCAATTAAAAGAATTTTCTTATCCATTGCCTTCCAACCTTTTTCTCATCTCTTCCATGCCTTCAAATTGTCCCATATCTAACCAACTATTTCCGCTGATTGGATAAACTCCAATTTTCTCTCCATTAACTCTGTATTTTTCTATGATATCCGGAAAATCTATTACTTGACCCACTTCAATTTCTTCGATTACCCTAGGCTCAACAACATACATACCTGTATTGGTAAAAAAGGATAGTTCCGGCTTCTCCTTCATACTTTCAATTTCTCCGGTGCTGCTAATTTCAATAACACCATAAGGAATTTTAATATTTTTTAGTGAGCAAACCATTGTAATAAGGTTCTGTTCTTTTTTATGATAATTATAAATTTTTTCGTAATCTTCTTCTATCAAAATATCACAATTAGATAGCAAAAATGTCGAATTGACTTTACCCTTTAAAAGGCCTAATCCACCACCGGTACCCATAAATTCGTCTTCATCTACATAATCAATTTTGTAGTCTTTTTTAGTTTCACTAAAGTATGCCTTAATCATATTCTTCTTATGATTCACAACCAAATAAAATTGTTTGCTTCCGTAATAATAAAACTTGTTCATAATATGCTCTACTATTGGAATTTCACCAATTGGAATAAGAGGTTTCGGTAATATTTTTGTATAAGGGTATAATCTAGTTCCAAGGCCACCGGCCATAATGACCACAGGAACATCCAAATTTCTCTTTCTTCCGATTTCTTCATCATTTAAAAATACTATAGAAGTGATCTTTCCTTCATCATTCAAAATAGGCAATGCATCAATTGAATACTTTTTCATATACCTTTTTGCCAAGCTCTTATCTTTTTCACTAAGAAACTTAGGATTATAATTTGCTATTTGCCTAACTTTAGCATCAAGATTGCCTTTTTTAAGAATCCATCTTCTTATATCTCCATCAGTCAAAGCTGCAACTAAACTGCTATCTCTAGTTACAAAAAGTATTCTTTTAGCTACCTTGTCCAATGCTTCCATGGCCTCAATCATAGTAGCCTCTTCATTTATCAGGAAATCTTTTATATCCAATTATTTTCCCCCTTTCGTGAATATCTAAATCACTTCAGGACGCTTTAGGCATTCTATAACAAAATCAATATCTTCTTTTGTAAGATTAGAACTACAAGGAATATTCACCACGTGTTCCAAGTATAGGCGCGCCTTCTCAATCTTATATGTTTGACTACCTGCATATGGCTTTTGATCACTTATCAATCCCCAGATAGGTCTAGTTTGAATTTTCTCTGAGGCAAGGTACTTAATAATCTGGTCTCTATTCAGTAAATAACTTTTATCCACAAACAGTGCATAAAACCAATAGTTAGGTCTAATACTGTTTTTAAATCCTAAGATACTAAGTCCATTAATATCTGAAATTTTCTCTCTATAATATTCATAATTCTCTTTTTTTATTTGAATAAAATTCTCCAGCTGTTCAAGTTGAGCTAACCCAAGAGCAGCTTGTAAGTTAGTCATTCGGTAATTGTACCCAATCTCATCATGAATATAATATAACTCATCGATCTTTGCCTGAGTTGTAATATGTTTAGATTTGTTAAGTATTTTCTCATCGTTAGAAACAATCATCCCACCTCCACCGGTAGTTATAATCTTGTTTCCGTTAAATGAATAAACTCCAACATCCCCAATTGTCCCAGCATACTTGCCATTATATTTGCCCGATAAATAATAAGTGCCAATAGCCTCTGTTGCATCTTCAATAACTTTCAGGTTATATCTTTGAGCAACTTCCATTATACCTTCCATGTCTGCCATATTTCCAAATACATGTACTACCACTATTGCTTTAATACATTTATTAGTCTTGCTATTTATCAATTTCCCATCCAAAAATTTACATTCAACTTCGCAAAACTCTTTAAGCTTGTCCACATCTATTGTAAGAGAATCATCGCAATCCATAAATATCGGCTCTGCTCCAATATACTTTACTGGGTTTACTGCAGCTATAAAAGTTAGAGTTGGCACAATAACTTCATCATCTTTTGTAACACCGCAACTCAGAAGAGCAACATGCAATCCCGATGTTCCATTCTGACATGATACTGCCCCTTTTGAACCAACATATTCTGCTACTCGTGCTTCAAACTCATCTACATATGGGCCACTTGTTGATACCCATTCAGCTTTAATAGCATTAGCTACATAATCAAGTTCTCTTCCTTTTAAATTTGGTACAGACAAAGGTATGAATTTATTGCTCATTTAATATTTACACCTACGCTTTTTTAGTACTGAACTTTTTGACTTATACTTCAAATTATTTCATCTCGTTATAAGGTTAATTAATATTCCAGAATATAAATCTAAAATATCTACTTTCCATATATTAATTTTAGTAAATGCTTACTCATTTACTTATTCTTATTCATCTCCAGTTGGGAAATTAAGTCTTACAAATATTTATACTCATTCACTAATATATATCCAAACTTAATATATTTAAATCGTATATCTTAATAAAATTGACATACTAAACAATTGCATTTAAATATTATATATATCAGTTTTATATTTATTCAGGTTGTTTTTAAAGAAATCTATAGTTTCAGCAAGACCTTCTTTCAATGAATACTTAGGCTCCCATTTTGTAAGTCTTTTAATTTTTTCATTTGATCCTAAAAGTCTATTAACTTCACTCTTTTCAGGCCTAATTCTTTGCTCGTCACATATTATTCTTGCATTTGGATTAATTTGTCTGATCAATTCTTCTGCCAATTCACCAATAGAAATTTCCTTTTGAGTAGCTATATTTATTTCTTCACCAATAGTTTTATCCGATTTAGCTATTTCAATAAACCCTTGAACTGTATCCTTAACATAGTTGAAATCTCTTGTCGGAGTTAACGAACCAAGTTTTATAACTTCTTTTCCATCAAGCAATTGAGTAATTATTGTAGGTATTACAGCTCTTGCTGACTGCCTAGGTCCATATGTATTAAAAGGGCGGACTATTGAAATTGGAACATTGAAACTTCGATAAAAAGATTCTGCCAATCTGTCAGCCCCAATTTTTGAAGCAGAATATGGAGATTGTCCTTGAAAAGGATGCTTTTCATCAATTGGTACATATTGAGCCGTCCCGTAAACTTCTGAAGTTGAAGTAATCAATACTCTGCCGGTATTAAATTCACGTGCTGCTTGCAAAACATTCAAAGTACCTTTAATATTAGTATCTACATAAGAGTCAGGCGAATGATAACTAAAAGGGATTGCTATTAATGCAGCTAAATGATAAACTTCATCTATATTTCTCATCGCTTCCCTCACACCATTAGGGTCCCTTATATCTCCAGCAAAAACTTCAACCTCACCCATAATTTCTTTAGGCAATGAGTCCAACCATCCCCAAGTATTAAATGAATTATAGTATACAAACGCTCTTACATTATATCCTTGTTTTACTAATTCTTCGGTCAAGTGACTTCCAATAAAACCATCAGCACCAGTCACAAGAACTTTTTTCATAATAATTCTCCTAACGATATTTTTTTAATAATTCTATTAACAACACATTTATAATTATTTTAATGCTTATTATATAATATTTTAGTACCTATTATACATTTTTTAATATGGGTATTTATAAAATCTATTTTAACACTATTCATAATAAAAAAAATATAAGATAAAATAAAAACTTTTTATTTAATCTTTTAGTCTTTAAGCTTATTAAAAAATAATGCAAATATACTTTTATAATTATAATATAATCCATCCTACCTATGCAACATGGACACGACAAATAAATATGTCACACTTATAGATTTTAAGTAAAGGTAATAGTTTATTATCTCAAAACTTGTGTTATTTGACAGTCGAATAAAGAAAAACTGAAAACCTTGATAATAATTTTATGGGCACTCCTAAAGGACTGCCCATTTTAATTGATTCTTTTTAGTTGCCGTTTTCAACTTTTTTGTAAGTTGGTACAATTAACTTTATATAATCTGATATTCCTTCCGGATTATTTGTAATTATCTCCTTAAGGCAATCCAACTCTCTTTTTAAAAGAGCTAAATCGGTGTGAATGGGCTTGGCCACATATATCTTATTATTCTTAGTTGCTTCAAGCCCTTCTTCTTTAAGAAGCAATTCTTCATAAAGTTTTTCTCCCGGTCTAAGCCCGGTATACTCAATATTAATATCTATATCCGGTTCATATCCCGACAGTTTTATTAAATTTCTTGCCAGATCCACAATTTTAACCGGCTCTCCCATATCAAGAACAAATATCTCTCCGCCTTTTGCCATAGCACCGGCTTGTATAACCAGCTGAACCGCCTCAGGTATGGTCATAAAAAATCTTGTAACTTCCGGATGCGTTACTGTAACCGGTCCTCCCTGTTCAATTTGCTTTTTGAATAATGGTACTACACTTCCGTTGCTTCCTAAAACATTTCCAAATCTTACTGCAACAAATTCGGTCTTACTATTACGATTTAATGCTTGAATTATCATCTCGGCAATCCTCTTTGTGGCTCCCATTATATTGGTTGGATTAACTGCTTTGTCTGTAGAAATTAGCACAAACCTTTTTACACCATACTTGTCCGCACATTCAGCCACATTAAGAGTGCCAAACACGTTATTTTTAATAGCCTCAGTAGGATTAGCCTCCATAAGCGGAACATGTTTATGGGCTGCAGCATGGAATACTACATCTGGCTTATACATTCTAAAAATACTTTCCATTCTTTGTTTCTCTCTTATATTTGCAATTATCGTACAAAGTTCTAATCCTGGCTTATTATGCAATAATTCATTTTGGATGTCATAGGCATTATTTTCATAGTTATCTAAAATAATCAGCTTTTTAGGTTCAAATTCAGCAATCTGTCTACAAAGTTCAGAACCGATTGAACCACCACCACCGGTTACTAAAACAACCTGACCTTTTATATAAGAAGCCACCTCATTTACATCAAGGTTTACCGGTTCCCGTCCAAGTAAGTCTTCTATATTAACATTTCTTACCTTCTGCATTACTACCGATTCATCAATAAGTTGTGAAACTGACGGTAATATTTTTACCTTGCATTGTGTTTTTGAACATTCTGCAAATATCTCATTTATATCTTTTCTGCTTGCAGACGGAACGGCAATTATTATCTCATCAATTTGCTTTTTTTCAACTACTGTTGCAATGTCTTTCCTCTGTCCTACTATAGGTACCCCGTTTATTTTCTTCCCCTGTTTAAATATATCATCGTCAATTATAGCCACCGGTGTACTCTTTAGTTCAGGATGTATTTTCATTTCCTTCACAATTATGGCACCTGCCTCACCGGCACCAAATATCAACACTCTCTTTGAGTTTTTTATACGTATTATTTCTCCCTTCACTACCCTCCTAAAAATACGGTATGCAAACCTTACACTTGCTATAAAAAATATATCCGTGAGCATACAAATTGGAAATATACTTCTTGGTACACGAGTCTTAGACAGGAACGCATAAGATATCATTATTGAATTACTTACAAAAGATGCGCCTACTATTAATCCCATCTCATATATTCCTGCATACTTCCAAAGACTGTTATACAATTTAAATGCTATGAATGTAATAATTTTAACAATAGATGATACTATTAGAAGTCTAACTATAAACTGCGAGTGCCATACTGGTATATTTTTGTAACTAAAATCAAACCTTAGCAAATATGCCAAAATCAACGAAAAATTAATCAACACTATATCAAATATAATTAATGCATTTGTTCTTATTCTTTGCCTCATAGCTAACCCCCTAGCTAATTAGGTACTTATTAAACTTAACCTAATTATCGTATAATTTCAGCTTTCTTCGCATATTTCTATAGACCTGAACATTAATAAAAATCTCCATTTAGTTTTATTTCACAATAGCAGGCTATCAAATACTGCATCCTTTCTTCCACAACAGCAGTATACCATTTGTTCTTAATCATTTCCACTTACATTTGTTGTTTTATTTACCTTTTCCTGAATTTGAAACATATTCATTTATCACACACAATGTTTTACTATTTTTTCTTCAGCTTAAACTAAATTATCTATCTTATCAAGATAATACCCTTTAGGTATAATAATCTATATTTAAATTTCTCTAATTATACTTTTTAATTTATTGTACAAGTAAAAATAAGATAACTTTCTTCTTTTGTAACACTTGCTACAATCCGCTTGCACTCTTCTATAATCTCAGTAAATCATTATTAATCATCTTGGTTTGTCTTAAAGGTGAAATATAGGGTAAAGTAATGATTATTACAAGAAAATAGAGTACTAAAAATTCAACCCTTTAGCCTCTATATATTATTTCATCTTCAACCCTATGGATTCGCTGCTTTATAACTTCATCTCCATCATAATAAGCTTTTTCAACCACGTTTGCAAGCTGCCTTCATAATTAATTTCTTTTCAGCAATGATAAAGGTTTGTATTTCTTTTCAAACTCTATTCGATTTAATCCGATATAGATCCATATCTCTTCTCTGCTCATTTTCTCTATGAATAAAAGACTTATTTACAATATCTACACTTTTGGACGTTTATATTTATTAATAAAAGCAGTACTTAAACTGATTATATCTGATAGCTCTTGTCTATAACCAATTATTATTATAGCATTTAAAATAAATACTGCAAACAGCTCAAAAATATACTCTTCAGCAAAAAAATAATTTGAACATGCTAAAACTAGTATTAATAATATGGATATAAAAGTTCTTCTAGGGTCTTTTATAGTTCTATAGTATTTTTGTCCTATAATTGTAGAAATCACAAGTTGTACAAAAGCTGACAACATTGAAGCAATTGCAACTCCAACTGTACCGAAACAGTTCACAAAAATACAGCCAAACACTAAATTTACAGCAGTTGAAAGCAAAAAAATTCCTAAAGTTGTTTGAGACTTTTTAGCAATTGATATTCCATAGGAAGTAGTTTCAGATATCAAATTAAACAAAGGATAAACTAAAACTAACGTAAAAAAATACCTACTTTGATGAAATTTAATTCCTATTAACCCATACAACAAATTCTGAAAAACAATAAAAAAACTTAAAATAAACACAACTAACAAAACAACGTAATCATGGATTTTGATAATTTTTGAGCGCTCCGTTTTATAATTTGCATACATAAATGAAGCCCAATAAGTCTTAAACCCATTTAGAACTACTCCTAAAGCTCCGACAAAAAAAGCAGTTGATGAATAAATGCCTAACTCATAATCTCCTAAGTTGTTTTTAATAATCATTTGAGGAAAAAAACTATTTAAATATATCAAAATAACCGTAGGCCATGAAAATATAGCATATTTAAAAACCTCTGAAAAACCTTGCATCGACCAATTAATTTTAGAGGGCAATACTGATTTTTTTTGTATTTTAAAATATATTATCGAAAGCACAAAAACACCAATTGTATTAAAAATAATAACAGTTTCAAGTTTGGGGTTAAATAAAGCAGCTGTTATTACAAAGATTTTTGTAAAAAATTGCACCAATATACTTTGTATTGTATATCTTCTTGCATCATTACTTATTCTATATGCTATGGAAAAAAAATTTAATATTGCAAGAGACATTGTATTTATACAAAGTAATATAACGGCAAGTAAACTGACTTTGCCAAATAACAAAACCGAAATATCCTTGTAAAAGAACGGAACAACAAAAACTATAATTCCAAGCAAAAACAGTACGGGCAAACTCATACATTTTGCCATTAACTGCTTTTCATCGTATCCTTTAGGCGGCTCATTATAGAATCTTAAAAAACCGCTATCCAGCCCTAAACATATTATTCCCATAAATAAACTTGAAGCGCTATTGTACATATTGATACTTCCATACATCTCAGGAGAAAATATTCTTGTAGTAATAATAACAGACAAAATACTTATAAAAAAATTAACCCATGAGGAAATGGAAAACTTAAATATTGATTTAATAAAACTTGTATCCGAAACCCCCATATTAAGCCCCCAAGTTCTCTCTTTTTGTATTTTTTTCAAGCTCTAGCATATATCTCTGAAATTCATCTACTTTAAAGTTTTCAAAAAAAATCGTAGTAATAGGTTTATTCATGTTAATATCCAAAATATCTTCCGGTGTATCTAGTAGCCTTGTGTTTGGATGACTAAATAAATCTTGAATGCAATAACTCATTTCATCTCTTATTATTCCCAGATTACATCCATGTTGAATAGCTTCATATCCGCAAGTTGATGCCAATAAAATAACTTCCTTGCTCCTGGCAAATAACTCATTAACAGTGACTTCATTATAATACACGTTTACATTTTTATATGCACTATATTTCTGTCGTATTGCTTGCACTTCATTTTTTTGATTAGGATGAAGTTTTAAATTAATTTTAGCTTCTGGCCTGTGCTTAAGAAAATAATCCAAATACACTTCAATTTTCTTCTGATATATATCTGCAGAAATAAAAGTTATTTCATCCCTATCCCCATTTACAGGAGGCAAAAAAGTATAATAGTGGGAATTCCCCATAGGATAAACTCTCTTAACAGGATAATTAACATTTTTTATCCAATATTCAGAAAAAACAAAAAAATCATCCGGAACAATAAATTCATTATTTTTATACTTTTCAATTCCATCCGGATATGAATAAGCAGGATGACAATAATTGATTAATCCATGTTGAAATTCAATTACAGGAATATTCATCTCTTTGCCTACATACACTATAGCTTTTTGAATTCCGTTTAGGACAAAAAATATAGCCTGAGGCCTTAGCTTCTTAAATAACCATCTATAGTAGTTTCTTTCTGCCCTAAAATAAGCTATCTTTACTTTTATAAATTTATCTAAGTGAACATCCACTCCAAAAGTATCTTTTACTATGCTGTCAATATTATATCTATCTTTACTCTTACTCAAAGTATAATAAATTTTTCTATATATCGATAGAGCAAGATTGTTAAAGGAAATACCATCTTTATGCTTATTAAAGCTTTCAATTACAAAACAATCATCACCTATTAATTTCATATAATCATTCGATATAATATCTACTTCTTCTCCATTAATATAATTTCTACTACTTCTATAAACTAAATACTTCCTTTTACCACTATTCCTAATCAAGTACCTTAAGTCATTAATTAAAAAGAATAATCCGCCTAAAACTTTTAACAAAAAATTCCTGGATTTTATATTACTAACATCGGCATCTTTTTCTCCTTGTATACTTCTATATATGAAAAAAAACACATCATACCTAACAATATCCCAAAAGTAAATATTATCAGATGTCTTTAATTCAAACAATTTGGCTTCCATTTCCATATGATGAAATACTTTTGTGTATTCCACAATATTCATTACTTATATACCTCCCTAATAATTTTTAGTTTTTCGTACTCATACTCACTCAATCATAGTTTTTCATCTTTTTCAAAACAAGCTATATGGACAGATATTGTATTACTATATAATTATGGATGACAATGTGTATCCCAATGAAACTGCGTCTTTTTTCAGTATCACGGCCATGGATATCCACATATACTCCAGCAACAAACCTCCCAAATCTAACTGGGTCAATGCCCTTAATTCCTTCATTCTGTCTGTCCGTGAGGTGGATGTCAGTCAAGCTCCTTCACGGGGTCTTAAGCCCTTAAGGTGTAAATTCATCCCGACTATCCGGCTCATCTTATCAAAGATCAAATTCTATTTTCAAAATTGGAAAATTTTTGTTTTTCTTTATCTGATTGCACGTACCATCGTAAGTATCTTTGTCAAGGGTCGACTCATACCGAACGCAGTTTTACCCTTGTCTACCTTACGAGGACAATGTATTCCTTAAGCAATTCTAATTATGCTACTGCTTTTGCTTCTGGCCTTTTTATATCACTCATCATCTTTTGTGAATCATAAGCTATGTCTTTCGTCAGTATTGCATAAAATATTCGTATTAATTTATTGCTTAAAGCTATCATGGATTGCTTTTTCTTCAAGGGTCTTTCCTTCCTCGTCGTATAATATTGGTGTAATGCCCGGAATTCCTCATTCTTAGACAGCAATGGCATAATACCGAATGTTAAATAGTATCGTAGTCGCTTCCTTCCACGCTTGCATATGGTTGTCTGTCCTTTATGCTTACCGGAACTGTTCTCTTTAAGGCTTAGCCCAGACAGCTTTTGTATCTGCTTTGGATGCTTGAATCTTAAAATATCTCCTACTTCTGCTAAAAAACCAGCAGCTATCACAAGGCCCACACCCTTGATTTCAAGCAACTTCTCAAACTCGGAAATCTGCATTGCCATTTCCTCTATTAGAACCATTGTTCTTTCAAGCTGTCGCATTTTTCTCTCATAGTCCTCAAGTAACATTGAAATTTCATTTTCTGCAGATATAAGTCCTTCGCTTGTTCCTATAGAAATCTTTGCGGATTCCACAAGCATCACCGCTCTTTTTATTCCTACTGCCCGTATTTTATGTTCCTTCCAGATGGCTATGATACCTTCAATCCCTCTTTCAACAACCTTCTTGGGTGTCGGGCATTCTTTCAGTATCAATAATGCAGCTTTTCCTTCCCAATTGCCAAATACCTTGATAAATTCAGGATAGTGGATACTTATCCATCGGCTGATACGGTTCTTGACTGCTGAAATTTCCTTTACTAGTCTCCACCGACTGTCCATGGCTGACCTTAACTCCTTATAAATACCTTCCGGAATATATGGCTCAATATATCTCCCATCCTTGACCAACATTGCTATGGTTTTTGGGTCTTTACGGTCACTCTTAGTGGGATTGTTGTCATCTAGTTCCTTGCTTTTCTTTACATGATGCGGATTTACTAGTACAATGCGCATCCCGCTTTTCATAGTATTCTCAGCAAGGTTGAACCAATAGTGTCCTGTCGGCTCCATCCCAAGTATTACCTCGGTAAAGCCTTCGGTTTCTGCTATCTTTCCTGTACATTCTTTGAGCTTTGCAAATCCTTCAGCACTGTTATTGAAAATCAACAGTTTTCCATACTCTACATCTCTGAAACTAAAAGCTCTGGCGTAGTGTTTCTCACTATCCACGTCAATTCCGATGATCAATGTCGTTTCTTTTATTTGCATTATCTTTTCATTTTGTGTATACTTCATATTAGATGCCTCCTGTGTTTTTGATTTGTGGTTATTTCAGTGAACTCACATTTCAAATTTTACAGTTAGGCATCTACTTTTTCAAAATCTATTTTATTTCATTATAGGAATGCTCCTTATTTCAAAGTGCATTTAAATTATGCTATATCATCTATAAATTCACTTTTTTATTTGTCCTTCTCCATGCACCTTTATCAAAATCATACCTTTTATAATTGCACCTGGACTCCTCCCAATACACTATATCCTTGGAATTCTCCTATAACTACGGAATTGGCACCTACAATGCAATTATCACCCAATTTTATAACGAATATTTTTCGGCAACTCCCATATCTATTTCCTGATAAGGAATATTAAAAAAATCCGAATCTATCTTAGGGGCCTCCCTATCAACAATAGCAATATTGGCCCGTGTATAAAAGTCATAATTCATAATGTCCTTATTTGTAGAAATCAACTTCGTATTTGAAGCTAAAGATTCAAGAGTTCACATTGTCAATCCCTTTTGACTTGGATGTTGAATATCAATCCGCGCTTTACTAGATCGGGTTAATTCTGCACTTCTATCTAAAGAAAGTGTTTTATATTTTATATATTCCAGTTCTTTCTAAATCCAGCTGTTCCAGCTTTCTTCTAAATACAACACTACGTCCAGTATACATGTAAGAATAGTAATTCGAGTTATTTTCCTAAAAGAAAGCACGCAATTTTTCATGTATTTTTCTTCGATCGGAATGATTCCATCCTGAAAAGCAAACATCTATTGTTTTTTATTGCTATCGCATACGAATTCTTTACAAAAAATAAACGTAAAAACTCTAGATTATACTTTTTCATATCATCCCTGTCAAAAGTATATATTCTTATTAAAAAACACCTTATTATTAAAATTTGATGTTCTTTTATATCATCCCACAAATAAAGTATCATCTTAACATTAGAGTTTAGTTCTTTTAACCGTTTTAAAAATTTTGCTTTTAATTTATCTCTTTCTTATAACACAAATAAAATCAAACTTTATTTTCCAAGTTGTCAGTAAGTCTCTTTTGCATTTCAATGGATTTATTCAATTAATATCCTCAATTATTCCGTTGCATACTCCTACCCCATAAATTTAATCTAGAATCCTGACAAAAAACATCGACTTTATATCCCAATTCAACTATTGTTTTAATAATACGTCAGCTGTATTCGTAAAAAACTATATTTGTAAAAGCCACTTTGCCAAAGTTTTATCCAACTAATTTACCCCGTCTCCTAAAATTAAAACACTTGAAATAAGGCTAACATCCTTTCTCCTCCAATAAATATACCAATGCAATGCCCGTAAAATCCGGCTGCTAAAAACTATATTATAAACTATTCTCCCTGCTTTCATACATTTTCCTGTAGTAATCTTTATAATCTCCGGAAATGATATTTTCCCACCATGATCGATTTTCCAAATACCACTTAATTGTCTTCTTTATACCTTCATCAAATCCAATTTTAGGTTCCCAACCCAATTCTCTCGTAATCTTTGATGGATCTATAGCATATCTTAAATCATGTCCGGCTCTGTCTTTTACAAAAGTTATAAGACTCTCAGGTTTACCTAATTCCTTAAGAATTGTTTTAACTACTTCAAGATTTGATTTTTCATTATGCCCACCAATATTATACACTTCACCTTCTTTACCCTTATGAAGAATTAAATCCACAGCTGTGCAATGATCGGTCACATAAAGCCAATCTCTAATATTTTGGCCTGTCCCGTATACCGGAACAGTTTCATCGTTTAAAGCTCTAGTTATTACAAGAGGTATCAATTTCTCAGGAAAATGATATGGACCATAATTATTTGAACATCTGGAAATAGTAATTGGCAACTTATAAGTCCTGTAATAAGCCATTACCAACAAATCAGCTGATGCTTTAGACGCCGAGTATGGGGATGAAGCATGAATAGGAGTCTCCTCAGTAAAAAACAAATCTTTCCTATCTAAAGGTAAATCACCATAGACTTCGTCTGTTGATATTTGGTGAAACCTTTTTACCCCATATTTTATTGAAGCATCCATTAACACTTGTGTTCCAATTATATTTGTTTTTAAAAATATACCAGGGTCTTCTATCGATCGATCCACATGAGATTCTGCTGCAAAGTTCACAACAAAGTCAAATTTCTTCTCTCTAAATAGCCTATCAACAAGTTCCCTATCAGTAATATCCCCCTTAACAAATCTAAAATTAGGATTTTTCATAACATTGAAAAGTGTAGTTAAATTACCCGAATAAGTCAAGGCATCTAAACAAACTATTTCATAGTCAGGATGTTTGTCCAACATATAGAATATGAAATTACTTCCTATAAAACCTGCACCGCCAGTAATTAATACTTTCATATTTTACCTCTTTCCCCACTTTATCTAAATTATATTTATTCTCCATTTCCTACTAAGTAATTAAAATAAAAGCAGTTATAAGTTTGTTGCATATCATCAAAAAAATATTAAATTCTATGCAAATAATTGCTTATTTAATGCAAAAAACTATTGATAATACTAAAAATTATTTTTCAAGTTTTTTATAATCTCCAAATATTAAAAGCCAAAAATCAGAAAATAATGAGCTTACTCTCAATATTTTTAAATTTAAAGCATACATTTTTAGAATACCACAAAAATTTCTACATGCTAAATAATTATACCGCTTCTTCGATAGTTGTAATTTTATATCAATTAAATTGTATGTGGTTTTACTTATTATAGGTTTCAATTTTAATGAATTCTCAAGCATTGTATTGTACACTTTAATATCTCTTAGCTTCCTGTCTAAATTTAACAACTTTGAAATTCGATGTTCTGATAATCCTGTATTACTAGAGTGTCTTCTATGAAAAGCACCAATATAATTATAAAAGTAAAATGCTTCTTGCGATGCTGCAGTAATACATAAAGCAAAATCATGTGCTATATTTGAGCCATTTAAGCTTTTCTCGATCTTTTTATAAAAAGTATTCCTATAAGCAATTGTCATTCCAGGCCAATGAAAACCTTTTAGAATGTCTTTTGCATCTACAGGATAAAGAGAAGTTTTTTTACTTCTTATTCTAGGTATATATGAGTGTATAATTTCTCCATTAACATCAATTAAATTATGATTGCAACTTAATACATCAATTTTAGGATACTTCTCTAATATATCAACCATCTTTTCAATTTTATCATTTTTCCAAATATCATCTTGATCAGCGAGAAACACTATATCTCCTTTACACTTTGACATAGCAACATAAAAATTCTGCGGATAACCTAAATTAGTATCATTAATATATAACTTCCAATTCTCATTTAAAGAATTCTTTTTTATAAAATTTTTTATTATCTCACATGTGTTATCAGATGAATTGTCGTCAGATATTATAACTTCATCTGGCTGTATAGTCTGGTGTAAAATAGATGCTAATTGCTGTTCAATAAATTTTTCTCCATTATACGTCGCCATGCACACACTAATCATAAAAGTCCTCCTACAGTCCAATTCATATAACTAAACATTGCGTTGCTTTGGGCTAATCTTCCATAATATACAGGAAAGTCCCCACCACATCCATAAAGTAAATTGTGTTGTCCATGCTGTAAAAAAGCCTAATGAAACAACTATTAAAACTCCACCATATATCAATGAAATATACGGATTAATTGAATATCTAAAAGTTTTTTCAATTATTCCAAATATAAATCCATATATAAATAATACAGCAATTATCCCTAATATACCAAAGTCATAGTATATTATTCCCATCATATTATGCGTGTTCAATCCAAAAGAGATATTTTCTAATTTATTATCTAGCCTTAATTTATTAAAAAAATCTGTTCTGAGTATAACTTCAAATGGTTCAAGCATTCTCCCTCCATAGGAAAAGCTATCTATTCTGTCAATATTATAATTAAAATTATCATGACTAATTGTTAAATAACTGTACACCATTACTAGATTATTAGATAGCTTAAAATTAAAATTTAAAATTGAAACTTCTTTAGGCTGAAAAAAGAATTCAACTTGCTCATTACTATAATTTCTAGAACTAGTAATAACCAGTAAGAGTATTAAGAACACCACAACCCCTATTCTTAAAAATCTCTTTTTATTTTTTGTATAATAATATAAAATTGGTAGTACATAAAAGATACATGTAACGAAAGTACCTCTGGCAACATATATAATTGGAAAAACAAACAGATGTATAAACATTGCTAAATACATAATCAACTTTTGATGTCTCTTAAGGTTAAAGCTTCTTAATACATAGTAAGCAATACCTCCTAATGGCATCATTCCCACTTGAATAACATAAAATCTGGTATAATGGTCATGGTATGCTGTCAACTTATCAGACAAAATCGGTATAATCCCAGTCCTTAAATATGATAATATAGACATTAAAATAGCTATGGCTGTACCAAAAATCACTGTATAGTAACTTAATTTAAAATTATTTTTAATAATTTTATTTCTTAATTTAAAGCTTTTCCCAATAAAAGTACCAATTATCATGCTCATTAAACCTATATATGTTATAAGAAAGAATTCTACTTTCCACTGCTGTTGATATCTCAATAGTCTTAACATAGCTAATCCTAAAGTACCAAGCCATGAAGACCAAAACAACAAATATATATCCGCAATTGTTTTATTCTGTTTATAATTTATTACGAATATAAAAACAGCTGTAAAAATAAGCAACATACCTGCAATAATATTATTATAATAATAAATTATAGCTGATATGAGATACATAAAAGAAATAAAACACACTTCAAATATTTTATTATAACAATTAATATTTCTCTTACCTTTTTCCATTTTTAATCCCCGAATCTAAAGTATTTATAATATTTAACAATCAAAATTCTTCTTATATATTTAATAAAATTAAAAATCCTTAAAAAAATATAGAAAAAATATCCTATCTCTCTTCTAAATAATAATTCCTTAATATTCTTAACAGTTCCCTTATACATTCCAGATAAATTAGCAGAAAGCCCGCTATCTCCAAAACCACGCTTCCCTCTACCATAAACGATTAGCAATTCAGGATAATAATATAAGTTATACTTGCTACAGATTTTTAAAAAATAATTAGCATCCTCACAATAATTTTGGGTTTCGTCAAAGCCACCGATTTCATCATATATTTTTTTCTTAAAAATAACAGTAGATGGTTGAGGAAAATTTTTAATGCAAATATCTCTTACTGAAGCTTTATATAGGGTATCAATTTTTTTCCATAATATCCTCAATTCTTCCCCATTAAATGGTCCACCCAAAAAGTCTATTTCAGGACTTTGACTTATTATACCAATTTGGACTTCAATTTTTCTAGGAAGCCATTCATCGTCTGAATCAAGCAATGCTATCCAATCACCACTTGCAAGTTCTATTCCTCTATTCCTTGCACTCGAAACTCCCCCATTAGCCTTATTTAAAATTTTTATTGTCAAATCCGGATTCTGTTGAGCGTATTCTTTTACAATTTCTAGTGAATCATCAGTAGAGCCATCGTTAACTACAATAATCTCACAAATGTAATTTATTGCAGTTTGATTTTTAATAGAATTCAAAGCATCAACTATTGTCTCTCTACTGTTATACATTGGAATTACTACAGATATTTTCATCAAAGCACCTCAAAATATCTATATTTAACAAAATTATTTACACCATATTTTCTAAACTATATATAAATTTAGACTTCCGATCAGCCTAGCAATTTATAAAACTACTTTTGCAGATTAGTATATTTAAATTTCATAATTATTCTCAAACTGAATACTCATCATTTATACCTTAGTCCTCCAGCCCTAAAACATCTATAATCCACTTTTCCAAAGAATATTTATAGTAAACTTTGTCATTAAGTTTTTTAAAAGGTTTTTCATAAAAATCCTGTGGTATTTCTATATGTTTTCTATTTATAACAGCAATATTATCCGGGTTGTAAAAATCATATTTTTTTATACTTTCATTTGTTGTAATAAGCTTTTTATTCATACCTATCATTTCAATTGTTCTCATTGTTAAACCTGTTTGTTTAGGATGTTGAATATCAAGTACAACTTTTGTATTGTCAATAATTTTTGCTATGTCAGTACTTCCTATTTTATCAAATTTAAATTCCTTTTTTTTCACTCCCCGGAATTCCTTCTTTGTTAATTTATAAAAATAATACATAAACTGACTTTGGAGATAACAATAAAAAAAACATTTATAACCCTTTTTGTCTGCTTGAGATTTTATTTCTCTAATTATTCTATACCTGTCTGAATGAATAGTTCCAATAAACGATATATCATACAGTTTGTTATCCTTATTTGAAATATCTTTTTTATAATCATCTATAAAAAATAGCGGTCTAAAAATTATATTTTTATTTTTTTCTGTATCTTCTAAATCAAAAGATAGTACTCTATCAAACTTACTTAGCTTAGATGAAATACCCTTAATATTTCTCAACGAATCATATAGGTACAAACATAAAATTGCAGACGGAAATAATTCCTTTAACTTATCAATTGTTTCTTTCGGCATCATTTCACATTTTATTACAAGTATAAAATCATAATTATTGTTAGCTATTTTTTTAATTATATTGTCGTAGTATCTAATAGTTTTCCTATGAAATATACGTGGATTAACTTTTAACAACGCTTTTTCCAAAGGTTTAGTTACAGACCTTTCATCAAAATAATCCACTACAGCACCCAATTCTCTCATTTTGTCTGCAATCTTTTCCTCATAGCCAAAAAAAGATGGCGCAATAAAAAGTATTCGTTTTTTCTCAAGAATCATCATTTATATAACCCTTTTCTTTTCATTTCTTCAATAGAATTTTCATAATTATCTTTTTCAATAGCTTGTTCTTCAACCCAATCAACAAAATTGGTTATCCCCTTATCAAAATTAAATTTAGGTTCATATCCTAATAAACTCCTTATTTTTGTCAAATCACCAAGGTTATGTCTTATATCTCCAAGTCTATAATTCCCTGTTACATGTATTTTTACATCTGAATTATACTTTTCTTTTAATATTTTTGCTATTGATAAAACTTCAATTTTTTCACCTGAACCTACGTTAAAGGCTTCAAAATTTGCCTTGTCATTTTCAATACCTAAAACTATTGCATCAGTTACATCATCAATATAAACAAAATCTCTTGATTCAAGACCATCTTCAAAAATATTTATATCATTACCATTTTTTATTCTTGTCGAAAATATCGAAAGAATACCTGTATAAGGATTTTTTAAAGATTGACCAGGTCCATATACATTCTGAAATCTAAAAGCAACAACAGGAATATTTATAGATCTTCCGACAATCATACACAATTCTTCTTGAGATTGTTTTGTATACCCATATACCGATTCCGGGTGTAATTTTGCTTCTTCGTCAGTTGGCAACATATCTACATTTTGCCTACATATTGGACATTTAACTTCAAAATCTCCCCTTTTCATATCTTCATCTTTCCTTGATAAAGGAAACACGATCCCATGTTCACTGCATTTATATTTACCTTCACCATACACAGCTCTAGATGAAGCAACAATAACTTTCCGGACCCGATTTTTTTCATTTGTAAGAATCTCCATCAACTTTGCCGTACCACCAATGTTAACATCAACATATCTATTTATCTCATACATAGATTGGCCTGTTCCGGTTTCCGCTGCAAGGTGAACAACAATGTCCACATCCTTTAGAGCTCGCCTCCAATCATCAAAATTTGTCACATCACCTTTAATAAACTCAAATTTATCTTTTATTAAGTTATAGGTAAATGATTGGTTAGGATTTTCACCATGTATTTGCTTACTTAAATTGTCAAGTATAACCACATCGTATCCTTTTTCAAACAACTTCAAAGCCAAATTACTTCCTATAAATCCAGCCCCACCTGATATCAATACTTTCATGTTTTTTCCTCCTATGAGTTTTCAGTGCGTTTAATTGACTCCTCAAACGATATAAAATCAATATTATAACTTATATCCTTCTCATATACTAAATCTCCAAAAACTTTATTTACTATGCCTAAATTCATAAACTTCAACACAGGATTTAAAAGTTTTGTCATTTTAATTTTTTTACCATGAGCTTCAGCAATCAGCCTAACCATTTCACTAGTATTTACATAATCAGCGTTCTGTGGCAAAAATATTCCCCCACTACAGTTATCAATTAACTGTTTCACAAACTCCGATAAATTATCTATATAAATCATACTCCTTTTATTAT
This sequence comes from Acetivibrio clariflavus DSM 19732, assembly GCF_000237085.1. Classification (GTDB taxonomy): domain Bacteria; phylum Bacillota; class Clostridia; order Acetivibrionales; family Acetivibrionaceae; genus Acetivibrio; species Acetivibrio clariflavus. Next base: position 4,848,124 of record NC_016627.1, read on the forward strand.
TTACCCTTGGAAATATAGGTGTCTTTAAAGCCAAAGCTGCTAATTTCGGGTAGTTACCTTTACATCCCTTCCCGTAAACCATAGGCGGTCTAATAATTGTAACAATAAAGGACTCATCTTCCAACTGTCTGATCAATTTCTCAGCTTCATATTTTGATTGTCCATAAGCACTATTAGGATTAACCGGTGTATTCTCATCTATTATGCCTTTATTAAGGCCATAAACGCTCATCGAACTTAAAAAGATAAACTGTTTTACACCTTCCTTCTTGGCTTTCATAGCCGTTTCATATGCTAAGTCTCTATTAACTCCAAAATAAAGATTCCGATTCTTTTTTGTTTCCTTAATATGAGCAATACCTGCAACATGAAACACAACATCATATGGGGAAAAATCCTTTTTTCTCCAAGTGCTATCCTTCATATCAATTGTATCTATTATATAACCATTACTTAGCCATTTTTCAACTGAGGTACCAATATAACTGTTCTTACCAGTTATTAGTATTTTCTTCATTTTGCCATTGTCTCCTTGTTGATAATGGTAGCATCCTTTTTTATATTTCTTCCGGTTCCGCCTTCAATAACACCTTCTGAACGTATTACAGAAACTATTGTCCTAAAGAAACATTTTAAATCCATTATAAAACTTATCTTCTTAGCGTACTCTCCATCTAGCTTAGCCTTTTCTTCTATTGATAGCTCATCTCTACCGTTTACCTGTGCCCAACCGGTTAGGCCCACAGGTACATCATTAGCCCCATATTTATCTCTTTCTTCAATGAGATCATACTGATTCCAAAGCGCAGGTCTTGGTCCAATGATACTCATTTCTCCTTTAAGGATGTTGAAAAGCTGAGGTAACTCATCTAATGAAGTCTTTCTCAAGAATTTCCCAACTCTTGTTATCCATTGTTCTGGATTTTCAAGCAAGTGGGTTGGTGTTTCCTTCGGTGTATCAATACGCATTGTCCTAAACTTCAAAATATTAAAATGTTTTTTATGGATACCTACTCTTTTTTGTTTAAAAAAAACAGGACCTTGGGAATCAATCTTTATAGCTACAGTTATTATTATAAAAAGAGGAGCTAATACAATAACAGCAATTAATGACAATGTAATATCCATTAATCTTTTAATTTTTAAATAAACCATTATTAACCCCCTCTTAATTTTTCACACTAAAATTCAATTTTTGTTTGTGACAATTATTACTTCTTTATTACTCTTATACTTTCTATATCATAATTGTCCTTTACATAAATATATAGTCTGTTAATCTCGCTGGTAGCAACAACCGAAACTTCTGCGGAATAAATATCGCCATTCAAAACCAATTGCCCTATCTTATTAGTTACACCTGGAATCAAAAACGGTACAGATTCAACATTCTCTCTGTTTGCAAGTTTTACTTCGATTTTATATACATTATTAGGCTCAAAGTCTAGCGTTCTAGTATATATATACGGATCTAAATTTTGATCTTGGTTACTTACACGAAAAATGCCCTCACTTAAATAATTTCCAACAATAGCAATATCACTAACTCCCAACTGGTCTGCAAAATTGTTATTATCTATATCCATTCCAAAAACACTTTGAAATACAATGTCATCTGTATCCATTATGCCATTTTTTATGCAATAAGCTTTTTCTAAATATTTTTGTGTTTCTATAGTAAACATGAAGGGTGATAAGTTTTGTTCATTTACCTTTTTAGCTTCATCAATTATTGCTAATATTTTATCAATGTAGGCCAAGCCATTTTTTATATCACCTTTTTGATAAAAGTTCATTGCAAGTGAATATAGTGCATTAGCTTTATACTGCCATTGAGTTGGAACCAAAGGCTTTAATCCCACTGATTTATTTATATATTCAATTCCCTTATCTTTATCAGTAGTTTTTAAATAGAATATTCCCAAATTCAATGCAAGATCGGCATCGTAATTAGCTTGTCTTTCAACTCTTTTTATTAATTCCTTTGCTTTTGATATATAACTATTTAATGCTAACTTATCTTCTCCATTTCCGTTGCTTTCAGAAGATTTCGACACTGTCTCAGCTTTGCTTATTAATAAATCTAAATATCCTATTCTAACATCAGGTTTTGAAGCAATTGGCATATATCCTGTAACATATTTTGCATTCAAGTTATCAGTATTTACTGCCTTTTCCATCAATAATAAAGCTTTATCTAAATTATTTTCTTTAAAATTCTCAAAAGCATCATTAGCATATGCTTGTCCTCTCAAAAATTTTATAGGCCAGAATAAAATAGCAATTGATACTAATATCATAATTAGTGGATAGCAATTAATTTCTCTATAAAAGAGAGTCTTTATATTGGTATTTAGCAATTTATTATTTTTTATTATTTTTTGTTTATTGTTCTTATTTAAACCATATTCTACTGATAAATCATAATGACGAACACCTGAGTTTAAAACTGCTACCAATTGCCATGCCAACAAGAATATTGAGGATAATGAAAAATCGAAATCCATAACTGAATGAGCAATCAAAAAGATTATTGCTGTAAAGACCGCTACATTGGAAATATATCCATTATCCTTTTCAAATTCACCTTTCCTGCATAATTTTGCAAAAGTGAAAGCTATTGATGCAAATAGTAACATTAGGATTATTATTCCGATTAAACCTGTTTCCACTAATACCTGTAATGGGTAATTATGTGTTTCAGTAGACCAATATAAGAAGGACTGATACTTAAAATTAAGTAAACGCCACGCCCCTCCGCCAGCACCAATCAACCACCAATCTTTAAATATTTTAAATCCGTCTTTTATAAATATAATTCTACTGTTATAGCTTATGTCAGAAGTAATGTTACTAAATCTAGAAACCACTGACTCTACAAAAGAATATTTATATTTTAATACTAATTTTTTTACTTCTTTGCCACTCTCGTAATCATATATCTTTGCATCGTCAATCAATACTTTAGTTCCACCATAATAGGTTTGAAATGACAAATTAATCATTTCTTTGTCTTCAGGAACTGTAAATACAATTTCTTTTTCTTCAAGCCCATTAGTAGCATCATATTGCTTATTTACCAAAATTGGTTCATTGCCCGACGTTATACCGGCTTTGTTTCTCGTCTGTAAAACTACTCTATAAACAAATGGATTTTTGTTTTCAGATTTTGCATCTACTTTAAAAACAAGCTTATACTTCTTATTACCCTCTAATTTAATTATACTGGTTTTTCCCCTAAACCCTTCCTTTTCATTTATAGAATGTTCCAACTGCAGCGGAACCGAAGCACTTAATACATTCACAGAAGCTACTGCTGCAATAACAACTAAAACTGCTGAACATATAATAGTGACTTTCAAATTAATTCTATTAATACAACTTATTGCAAAATCATCTGTAAACCTTACAAAAAACGATACCACCACACCAATTATAACTAGTGGCCAAATTATACCCTTATTAGCTGATGATTGAGTGATAAATCTTGCTAAAATAATAGAAAAAGCACCTGAAATTATTCCAATTGTCAGCACGCAGTACAATCCTCTTGCTTTACTTCCTTTTGGAAGAAGTAACAAGAAAAATGGTATCGCTAATACCAGAAGAATATATGCTCCTCTGCTTATTGTAAATATAAAAGTTGTAAACAATATAAAACTTATTGCACTTGCGATAGATTTAACCCATTTTTTTGACGTCATCATAAGACTTACAGATATAAAAAATACTGCTAACAAATAAGCTGCAAAGGCATTTGGATATTGCATTGTAGAATGTATTCTTCCATCAACAAATAAACCAAAAAAACTAATATTAATATTCAATACACCAAATATTGAATTAAGCAAATCTACAATTTTACTTCCGGCGGCACTGTCAATTCCAATAACACAAACACCAAAAGCTGAAGCCACAATTGTCCACAATAAATATTCTCTTTCTCTTTCATTTTTAATGAAATCTGATATCATCAAGAAAACCATAAAGTACATTGCATATTTCAAAAATTCTGTTACAGCCAATCTTGGATTTACTGCTGTAAAAATTGTAAGGAAATATGCAAGAACCAATCCTATTGCTGCATATTCTACCGGAGTCTTTATAAATGATCTGTCTCTTTTCAGCCATTTATAAATCCAAAACAGTATAAATATTGAAAAAACTATTATTTCCGTAACAACCTGTTCTGATTCAAAATAAAGCCCTCTTAAATATGGTGTATAAAATATTACAAATAATAATCCTATAAACAATAGTTTTTTAAATATATCCAGATATTTTTTATCTCCCATATTGCTTTTAGAAGTTACTGATTTCATAGGTTTTGATGTTTTACTCATTATTTTCGCCTCGCAATTCCCTACTTAATATAGCTAAATATAGCTTAATAAATCAATATAATTATAATTATCATCCAATAAAGCAACCTTTTCAGGATTCCATACAATTATTAATATTTTATTTTTTTCGGATAATAATTTTATCTCTTCAAAACTATTTGTTATAATGTATTGTATACCATTAAAATCAAGTCTAGTTTTGATTATATCACATAATCCATCATTTTTTCCAAATAAAACCACCGCATTGTTTCCATTAATACCGTTTAATAAATCATCAATACGTTTATTTAATTCATTTAAGAATGCATATGCTTCAGATATATATTTATAGGTTCCTTCTGCTCTCTGGGTAATTCCCAAGGATGTTAAGTTATATATTACTTTTTTTTGTGATATTTTCTCAATTTTTAGAATACCCATGTTTACCATTTGCTTAATAAGTTCATTTACACTACCTAAAGATAATCCAACTGCTTTTGCAATGTTACGTTGTGTAGTTACAGGGTTTAAGTGCAATTCTCTCAATAAAAGTAATTGTTTATCCATTACTCTATTTACCCCTTAATATAAATCTACAATATAATCATTGATATAACAATTTCCTACTTTGTTCCCAGTATTCCCTAATAAATACAAAACAAACACTGATCATAAAGCCAATCATTGAACTTATAATAACCACCAAAGACTTTTTCGGTGCAACAGGTTTTACTGGTTCCACAGCTTCTGATACAACAACTATACTTGATTCACCTATCTTAGCAGATTCCTTTATCATAGCTTCCTTATATTTAGCCTGATAAGCATCATAGGTTTGTTTATCAAGTTCCAATTCATGCTGCAAAAGGTCATACTCCTGCTGTTTGATAGCAAGCTCCGATTGCAAGTTTTCAATTTCTTTTTGCAGTGTGTTAATTTCATTCTCCAAAGCATCACTTTGTGCTGTTAGAGAAGCCACTTCAAGTTCAAGTTCATGAACTGATTCTGCCAGCGCAACATATACATCATTTATTTGCTCATCACTTAACTTTAACTTAGCAATGTCTGCCGTTTGTATGCCCGTTTTATCTTTTATAATTCCACTTAGCAATTCATCATTAATTAAAGTTTTGTTAGTAATAATCGTTTTAGATGTACTTTTTAAAATACTCTGTCCATGAGCTAAAGCTGATTTAGCTGCAGACAAATCAACTTTTATCTGTGATGCTGTAGTTTTATATTCTGTAATTTTTTGAAGCTTACCTTCCAATTCTAACTTTAACTCCTGTGGTCCTCTTGGTTTAGACAAGAATTCTTCAAGTTTTTTGGAAGCTTCCTCCATATTCTTTTTTTCTTCTTCCATTTGCTCTTTTATAAATTTAGCTGAGCTTTCAGCCTGCTTTTTATTTGTCTCTGTGACAAATTCAGTAAACCTGTTACTTACCAAATTTGCAATTTTTGCTGCCTGAACAGGATCTCTATCTCTGACACTTATAGTTATCAGATTCGTTTTATCAATTGCTTTAACAGTTATTTTATTTGCAATACTGTTTAAAGGCTGATTTTCCATTCCGAGCTCTTTCCTCAAATATTGTAATATAGCTGGTGCTTTCACCTGCTCTCTGTAAGTATCTATTGTCATCTGAGGATATTGCGATAAAGCCGAAACCAAATCACTAAAATCATTACCCGCCTCTTTTGCTGTTGCATTACTAATAGGAGATATCATAAGCATAGTTTGTGACTCATAAACTGGCGGTAATATAAAAAATGCTACAACAGCGCTTAATACAAAACAGGTAGCTGTAATTATCGATATTATCCACTTCCATTTTAGCATAATGCGAATAACTTCTACGAAGCTTATTTCCTCCATAATTTACCCCCATATAACTTTTATATTGTAAAACAGTACTGAGTTCTTACGACATTGTTCATAATGTGAACATGTTAATTGTATATAATTAATTAGCCTATGTCAATTAGAAATATTACTATCACTGCTATTTTTATCATGGATGTTAAAAAGCTGGTGGATAGAACCTCCACCAGCTTTTTATTAATCAACTGTTTCAGTGAAATTAAAATCATCAAGCGCATTACCCGAAGCATCTACTATTGTGGCTTTAGTTGCTCTATAGAATATTACTTGGACTTTATCTCCTCTGTGATTTCCTTCAATTACAATTTTAAACCTTGCATAAGTTTCATCTACATCCGTGTCTTTATCGTCTTTGCTTTCTGCATTATAGTAATATATTTTGGCATCAACTGTTTTACCGTTAACTTTGATCCTGAATTGAGATGAGTCGTTTGCATTTAGCTGTTCTCCATGGATAAGTTTTAAGTTCTCCGATAATCTTACATAAACAATCGTGCCGACATTTTTTTCATAGTAGGCTGAATCTATTGACTTTGCAACGGGTTTAAAATCTTCAGTTACTTTTATCGAAGAAGATATACTTAATTTTTGATTGAATATATTAACCGTATCTATATCATCTTCATCTTCCAGGTCCAGATATATTGATTTCCCGTTAAAAGTACCATCTGATTCAATATCGGCATTTACAGTTAATATAATTTCGTTGTTATCAGCATCATATACCGCATCCCAGGCTGTTATTACTATATCATTGCCATATTTATCTTTGCCTGCTGTTATATAAAAATCATCCGGTTCTAATGTATTGGCATTTATTGATCCTTTAATTTTTACCACTATTGTATTTTTATCGGTTGCAGCAGCAGAAATGATCTTCGGTGCTGTGGTATTGTCAGATTTAAAATCTTTACTTGAAATACTTACCGCTGACATTTCATTTCCCTTTTTATCTCTAACTGCTTCGACCTGTACACGCGATATTTTTTCTACCAATATAACTTCTTCATCGTAATCATTTTTGTCCGATGAAAAAGTAATGCACACCGTTTGCTCATCAGATAATAATTCGATTTTTGCTGATCGTTTGTTAATTCTCCAGGCTATTCCGTTAACAGTACACAAATAATTGGAATAGTCAGTTGCAGATCTCTCATCTACATCTTCATTGAACTTTATATATAACTTATTGTCCTCCTTATTAATATAAACATCTGACACCGAAGGAGGCGTTTTGTCGTCAACAGTAATCTTTACCGTTTTTTCAATCATTACGTTTTTCAAAGGATTTAAGTCTGTAACTCCGCTGATTGTCAGTTCATAATTTCCTGATTCAAATTCCAAACCATCAGCTCTTTTAAGCACAAGTTTACTCTTTATATATTCACCATCTTCAGTATAATACGTCGGATCGGATAAAGGTATAGTATCTTCATCACTGTCTTTAAGCTCAAACTCACCATATTTGGAGAATACTTCTTCTGAGAATTCCAATACAATTTCTTTTTGGTTCTTAATAACATAACCTACATACTCCGGCCTTGTAACATCATAATCCGGTGTTACAGTGAGTTTGATATCGGTTGAATTTCCACTGAAATCAGTAACATCTTCAATAATTATTTTGCCTCCGGCAGCCGGTAGAGCATTATCTATATCAAAATATATTGTTAAAGTTTTATTGTCATCAGCCAGTTCAATTTTCTCAATTGTTGCCTTTGTATCTGTAATTATATTTTCTTCATCAGGTATTTCTATTTCTTCGCTGAAGACAATAACCACTTTAGTCTGAGTAGCACTTTTTATTTTTGCTGTAGGTGCTTTGTCATCCTTTTCAACAGTAAATGTCACTTCATTATCTTCAACGATATAACCGGCATAATCACTGACCTTATTCTTAACAGCTAGTTTATGGGAACCGGACGATAGACGCCTTACCAAATAAAAGCTCACTGTTTTTCCGTTACTTGATAATGTTGTTTGTGAAGAACCGAAAAGTTTTCCGTCAATTGTATAGTTTGAAGCTGTTGTAGCGTTCTGTACCGGCTCACTAAAGGTTACTTTCACAAGGCCATTTCCCACTGATGTAACATCAACAATTTCAGGTGTTGTAACATCCTTTATATTATCTATTCTTAATTCCGCATCTTCTTCAAGTCCTACCTTTTTGTCAACAATAACTTCAACATCCGATTGCTGTTTAAGGGCATTTTTTAGAAGAAGGGTTACTGTCATTTTGTCGTCAGAAAGTTCTGCATTTATAACACTGTTGCCTTCCACATCATAGTTACCCTTATTGGTAGCCTCATCCTCGTTCTCAACAGGTTTGCTGAATTCAATAATTATCTCTTTAAGGTTGCCTGATGAAACTGCCTTAACACTTAATTTATCAGGAACAACAATTACCTTTACTTTAGCCTTGATTGATGTTCCGCTTATTTCACCGTAAACTGTCTGTTCACCAACCTTTGATGTATCAACGTATGGCCAGCTAACACTTACAGTTTCTTTAGTTCCGTCATCGTATTCAACTTCAACGGATTTCGGCAATTTAGGAGCAACTCCTGCATTTACTACAACATCTTCAATTTCTTCCACTGATATTATCTCTGCATACCAAAGTCCTACTTCTTTAGCCTTTTCTGCTGATACAATTCCCTTTTCAACCAGTTTTTTTATTAATCTTTCACCATCTGCCTTATATTTTGCCTGTAATGCACCATAGGAAATACCAACCAACGAATCTTTTATTAAGATCGCATCACTGTTAAACAAGTTTGCTTGTATAGTTGTAAGTCCTCCGACTTCGCTTAACTTTGTTGCTGCTTTGTCATATTGGAAATCACCATCATAACCCAACTGTTGAAGAATTAATGAACAATACGCTTTTCCGTTAAGTCCAACATTAGGTCTGAAGGTTGAGTCCTCAGAATAACCTTTTACATAACCTTTTTCAACCGCATAAGCCACTTGTCTTTTTGACCAATCAGCAATTTTGTTAGCATCTTTAAATTTTGACAATATGGCATTTGCTTTTTCATATGTAAGTGACTTTGCCTCTTCCTCTTGCCCAAAAATTCTAAGAAGCATAACAACTCCAGTTTGTCTATCCAATGATGTTCCTAAATCGGGATCAAACCATGTTTCATTTATCCCTTTGTATAAGTCAAGTTTATACAATATATTGGCTTCCTTTTCATAGATATATGTATTGGCTAAAGCCGGTGTATAAACAATGGATGAAATTATGGAGGCGGCAACTATCATTCCTAGAATTTTCTTAAATATTTTCATTCTATCCAGCCTTCCTTCCTTTTTTGTATTTTCTGGATATATCAGACTTTATATGTAAAGGTAAGTAAACAAATTATATTAAAAAACTGGCAGGAGATTAACTCCTACCAGTCTTTAATTCAGCAACTTTGATTATTATTTTACTTTTTTACTTAAATCAAAGTCCTTAAGTGCATTACCTTTAACGCTAGTATCTTTAATTGTCTTGCCGGTTGCTTCCATATATAATACTTGAACAGTCTTACCTTTGTAGTTACCAGCTATTACAACTTTGAATCTTGCTTTAGTTTCATCAACATCAGTTGACTTATTGTCTGTTGAAGCTGCATCGAAGTAGTAGATATCTGCTGCAACAATCTTACTGTCAGCTTTTATTCTGAACTGTGTGAGATAATCTGCATCAGTAATCTTACCATTAGAATCTACAGCACCTGCAAGATTTAAGTTTTCAGACAATTCGATGAACACTTCAGTACCTACACCTGAAGTATATACAGCGGATGCAACTGAATCTGCTGCTGTAGGAGCATATTCATCAGCTACAGTTAAGATAGTAGCACCATCTATTTCTAATGCCTGGTCAAATGCATTTACTGTTTCTACATCGTTTGCAAGCTTCAATTTTATAGCATTTCCTTTATATGTTGCATCAGCACTGATGTCTTTATCAACTGTTAATGTTATTTCGTTATCATCTGAATCGTATTCAGCATCCCAAGCTGTAATCACGATATCTTTACCTTTATCATCTTGACCTGCTGTCAATATGAAGTCGCCAGGATTCAATGTTCTGTCATTTATTGATGAACCAGTAGTAAGTTTAACTACTATTGTATTTTTATCAGTTACAGCTGCACTATCAATTTTTGGAACAAGAGCATCAGTTACTAGTCTAAAGGCACTGCTATCAATAGCTTGTGCTTTCATTTCATTTCCAGCTGTGTCAGCAACTGATGTTACTTGTAAACGAGCTATATCATCAACGTCTACTGCATCGTCACCAGTTGTTTCAAATTCAATGCGTACAGTCTTTCCATCAGACAACAATTCTAAGTCAGCAACATCTTTATCAAGATCATTAAATGTTGCATTAGCAGTATTTAACATATAAGCATAATTATCATAGTCTGTTGCTGTAGCTTCATCTACTTCTTCGTTAAATTCTACATAAAGGGCATTATCTGAGCTCTTAATGTATACATATTTAACATTTGGTGCTTTTTGGTCATCTACAGTAATATCAACTGTTGTCTTGATTATAGTATTCTTTAATGGATTCAAGTCTGTTACATCTTCAATTGTTAATTTATATTTTCCTGAATCAAATGCTGAATTGTCAGCTCTAGTAAGAACAAGCTTGCTCTTTATAGTCTTACCGTTGTCATTTACATAGTAAACAGGAGCTTTTAATGCAATTTCATCATCATCTTCATCTACGAGAGTAAACTCTCCTTTATCTTCAAATACTTCTTCATTGAACTCAAGTATAATCTTAACTTGTTTGTCATCTACTGTATAACCAACAAATTCAGGTCTTTCAACATCATAAGTTGGTGAAACAGCGATTTCAAAGTTAACTTTGTTTCCGCTGTAGTCTGTAAGATTTTTAATAGTTATCTTACCACCAGCTGTTGGTAATGCTTTTTCAACGTCGAACTCGATTGTATATGTCATGTCATCATCATCAAGTTCAGCTTTAATAATTTCAGCACTTGTATTAGTATCTACATCATCTTCATCTGGTTCTTCAACTGGTTCGCTGAATTTGATAACAACTTTTGTCTGAGTAGCTGATACAATTTCACCTGTTGGAGGTGTAGTATCTTCTACAACAGTAAACTCAGTTTCATTATCTTCAATAGCAAATCCGGCATAGTCAACTACTTTGTTCTTTACAACAAGTTTGTGTTCACCAGGAGTTAAACGTTTTGTCAACTTGAAGTTTACTGTCTTTTCATCAGATGTCAAAGTAGGTTGTGAAGAAGTTATTATTTTACCATCTACCAAGAAGTTTGCAATAGAAGTTGCATTCTTAACTGGCTCACTGAATGTAACTTTTACAAGTCCGTTACCTACTGCTTCTACTGAAACAACTTCAGGAGCTGCAGTATCTTTTACATTCTTAATTGTCAATTCAACATCTTCATCAAAACCAACTTCTTTAGCAACTGTAACAGTAACATCGGACTGTTGAGCTACTGGTGAAGCAAGAAGCAATGTTACAGTTGTTTTGTCTTCTGAAAGACTAGCATTTTTAACTGTATACTTCTTAACTTTGTAGTTAGAAACATCTTTTGCTTCATCTTCATCTGGAACAGGTCTGTTGAAGTTAAGAACTAACTCAACAAGGTTTCCGGAAGCTTTACCTTCAACTTTTAATTCAGCAGGTACAACGATAACTTTAACTTTAGCTGTTACATCAGTATCAGCTATTGTACCAGTGATTACTTGTTCACCAGCAACTGAAGTATCAACTGTTGGCCAAGTAACTGCCACTTCAGCTGTAGTTCCATTGTCGTAAGTTGCTGTAACAGTAGCTGGAAGTTCAGGAGTAGCTCCGATATCTACTGTAATGTCAGGAATTTCTGCTACTGATACTATATCAGCATAAGGAATTCCAGCTTCCTTAACTTTTTCTTCTTCTACAACTCCGCTTTCAATTAAGAACTTAATAAGTTTCTTTCCATCTGCTTTAAATTTAGCTTGTAATGCTCCATAGGACATACCAACCAAAGCATCTTTATTTAACTGAGCATCACTGTTGAATACTGTAGCTTGAGAAGCTGTCAAACCACCAACTTGGCTCAATTTGATTGCTGCCTGATGGTAATCGAACTCTCCGTCGTAACCTAACTGTTGGAGAAGTAATGAAGCATAAGCTTTACCATTCAAACCAGCTGTTGGTCTGAATGTTGAATCTTCATAACCTTTTACAACACCCTTTTCAACAGCATAAGCTACTTGCCTTTTAGCCCAGTCTGCTATTGTTCCAGCATCTGTGAATTTAGCAAGTAATGCATCTGCTTGCTCATATGAAAGCAATTCTGCTTCTTCTTCTTGACCAAACAATCTGAGAAGCATAACAACACCAGTTTGTCTGTCAAGAAGTGATTCTAAATCCAAATTAGGATTGTTAGGGTCTGTACTAATACCTTTGTACAGTCCAACTTGATAAAGTTGTTCTGCTTCTTTTTCGTAGCTAAGTGATGCAGCGAATGCTGGCACTATAGCCATAGACGCCATTAAAGCAACTACTAATAATGACGCCAAAACCTTTTTGAGATTCTTCATACTCTCAAATCCTCCTTGTATTGTTGTTTTTTTTGGGAAGCAGGCTTAAAACTGAAAGCCAGGCTACGCCTTATCCCTTTGTTTTTTAACCTGACTTATATTGCTTTTTGCTCAAGACCGGCGCACTTAACCTATCTTGAATTCACAACTTATTATATCATCGGCTTTTTGGTGAGTCAACATTTAGAATTTAAGTGTAAAGAAATTGTAATAGAATTGAAACAAACTGAAATACTACTAATTTAAAGCGTATCTCGCAAATTATTATGATACAATATAATTTGCACTTTATATTTATTATACTTTATAGAACATAAAAAATCAATTTGGATAATTATTTTACCTTACATTTATAATCTTTTTTGTTGCAAAAATATAATCATCATATCACTGTCTCATTGAGGATTTTATAAAATGTTTTTCAAATTGATAACATTTTAATTCGTCCAAAATATATTAAAAGCCGGATTTAACCGGCTTTTGTCACGCATTAAGGCATTACTTACTGGCTATTGCTGAGATTCCTTTCTGCTATTTCGATTGCTTTTTTTACAATATTTCCGCAATCTCTTGATGAAACAGAACCCCAGCCTTCGTTCTTAACGATGTCGTATACTCCTAGCTCTTTTGCTATTTCAGCTTTTAGAGTTTCGGACATTATACCACCGCGTCTACCCATATTTCATGCCTCCTTATATATAAGTAGAAATCTACTTATATAATAATTTGCGTTCCTTCATATTATTTGCATCTTTTATAATTAAATTTCATGAAATTTTTAGATTACAATTAAAAATTACTTAAATTTAGGTTTCATTTTTAAATTTATGTTAATATAATACATTAACCTTATTTTTTGAAAGAAAGGTGACAGCAAATGTCTTTTTCCGCAAGAGAGCTTTTGGCAAGATTAATTAAATGCGAAGCAGGCGGCGAAGGTTTAGACGGTATGAGAGCGGTTGCAACAGTTGTCATGAATCGAGTTCATGTCTCTTATGGAGAGTACTTAAAATACGGGCAAGGTGACCTCCGCAGGGTTATATTTCAGCCACGTCAATTTACATGTGTCATGGATACGGTTTACGGCGAAGTAAATCCTCAAACCATTTGGTCTTGTCCACCTGAGGAAATTCATTATGAAGTTGCAGACTGGGCATTATCCGGAAATAAACTTCCCGGACTGGGCGAATGTCTTTGGTATTATAATCCCTTTAGCCCAACTTGTAGCCAAATATTTCCTCCATCCGGTACAGGTAGATTTATAACAAGAGTGAATCAGCATTGTTTCTATGCTCCTACGCCCTTATACGCACAAACATAGATTATTTATAACATATAAACAGGAGGTCTATTATGTTAAATTTCTCAAATAAAAATTCTTTTTTTAGGCAAATGGATGGTTATACATCTCCCTGCTTAAATTGCACAGGTACGGCATCTACACCTTACACACCTTCTGTGCAATCCGTTGCCCAAATGCCAACTGGCATTCCTACCGGTCCTGCGTATAGCACTCCGATGCCCGTTCAGCAAACTCCTTCAACCGCAGTACCGCAAGTACCAATAACTAGCGATGGAGTAATTCCTGAGACAGTCCTAAATACTTCATATACTCAAGGTTATTTAAGAACCCAAATCGGCAGAAAGGTAAAAGTAGAGTTTTTAATCGGAACCAATATATTTGTTGACAGAGAAGGAACATTAATAGATGTCGGTGCCAGTTACATTATATTACGTGAAGCGGAAACCGATGATTTGATTTTATGTGATATGTATTCAATAAAGTTTGTGAAATTTTATTATTAAAATGTTTAAACAAAAGTGCAGCGGACTTTGCTGATTTTATTTCAGCAACTCCGCTGCTAAATTTTATTTTAGCTTATCATTTTCTTCAAATCTATTTTTTGGTTTTAGAAATTTCGGATAATGCTTCCGATGCTTCGGTATCGAATCTATAATCTGTTGCTATGTCTCCTAATGATAATATTCCTACCAACTGATTGTTTTCAACGACAGGAACTCTTCTTATTTGCTGCTGTGCCATAATTTTTGATACTTCTTCAACTTCCATATCAGGAGTTACCGTTGTAACCTGACTTGTCATAACATCCTGGACTTTTGTATCTTGCGGACTTTTACCATGAGCAACATTTCTTACAACTATATCTCTGTCGGTAACCATACCAACCACTTTATTCTGATCAAATACAGGAACCGATCCTACATTCAGCTTCTGCATAACCTGTGCTGCTTCTACAACTGTATTGGTTGGTTTTACATATTCAACATTCTTGGTCATTTTATCTCTTACTTTCATGAAATCGCCCCCTTTGTTTTGATTCAATAATATTATCTACATTTATTATTCTGATAAACGCTGAATATAATGTTAATAAGATAAGGATGATCCTTGTAAGTATAAATTTGTTATTTTAAATTTATATTACTTTTACTTGTATGTTTTAAAAAAATGATATAATTAAATTAAATAGTTTCCTATTTTATTAATTATTATTAAGATGCTTCTATAAAATAATATTCTTTATTTTATGTAAAACTTGTTATATACTGAACCTATTAGATGTTCATAATTTAAGCTTAATATTGGCTTTCATTTTTATTAACAATAAATTTTATGAATACTATATATTAATTTGATAATATTAGATGTTAGAGGGCGGAATTTTATGCAGCATAATCTAAAACTTTTACTTACATCAGTTTTCTTTGCACTGATTCTATTTTTGTTATTTTTCTTAAAACCTATATCAAATTATGTCTATTATTTTATTTATAACAAAGAAAATCTAGTATTAAACGTTTCAGCCGTAAATGGTCCTATACAAGCTATTTGCGCCGAATCCTCCAATAGATTTGTTTTAAAAGCCAGTGTAAAAAGTTCCGAAGGTAAGCCTATGAAAAATGCGCCTGTAAAAATTTTTATTGAAAACGGTATTGGTAAACTTTCTTCTGAAACAGGAACAACAAATGATTTTGGAGAGTTCCTTTTTTCATATACGCCACCAAATTTCTTTGAACTGGAATCTTCAAAATCAACTCCTACAGTTAAAATAACAGCCCAGATGAAAAACTCAGCCAAGTCTTCTTCCATTGAAATTAAGCTTATTCCAACTCCTGTTGTTATGATATATGGTTTTCAGGAATCTGCTGAAGTATATGCCAATTTAGCTGAATTTTTAACAGAAAATAGATTTGAATGCAGTATCATGGATTATGATACAAAAGCAGGAGTCATCCAAGGTGCCAGAGTCCTAGAAAATTACTTATTTCAAAAAAAGCAGGAATATATGAGCAAAGGAATTTTAGTTAATAAATTTACATTAATTACACACAGCATGGGAGGCTTAGTTGCAAGGTATTATACCACCAGCGAAAATTATCTGAAAAATGAAGATGTAAATAAAATTATATTTACTTCTGTACCTCATAAAGGCTCGTATATTGCAACTTTAGGGCAAACTTTTTATAATGATCAATCTGTTAAAGACCTTGCCCCGGACAGTGATCTATTTACAAATGTTTTTGAATCGGCAATAAATAAGGGACTTAATACTTCAATACAAGTTGCCAATATTGCAAGCCAGTATGACGAGGTTGTAACCGAAGAAAGTTCAAGTCTTGAGGAATGGAAGATAAGCACTGAGACGTTTATTATTGGAGAAAGTAGTTTTACTGTAGATAGCATATTAAGCGGTGATTTATTGAATGCTCCAAACCATAAAGGAATTTTGAATAACACCAAAGTCTTTCAAAGGATTTTGGAAATGTTGAACAGCAATTTGAGTTATCCTGCTGAAGTAGTGAATTAGGTTCTTTCCAATATTAGTTGAAAAATTAAACATAACCATATAACCATATTAATAGGCGATTTTGGATTGAGGATGTAAAAAAATTTGTGTATAGATGATTGAATGTTCTCCTTCTTGGCAAGGATTAATAATAATAAAAGCTAAGGAGGAGAACTTTATGTCAACGTTAACAAAAGAACAAATCAAACAATTAGTTCGGGAAAATAATTTCCAAAGTGTATCTGATATTAATGAATATCTTAAAGACATTTTTAAAGATATAATACAAGAACTTTTAGAAGCAGAACTTGAAGCAAAATTAGGATATGCTAAAGATGATGTAGAAAATAAAAAAACTGATAATAGTCGTAACGGTTATACGCCTAAAAAAATAAAAAGTGAGTTTGGAGAAATTGATATACAAGTACCAAGAGATCGTAAAGGCGAATTTCAACCTAAAATTATTCCTAAATATCAACGTAATGTTTCTGGAATTGAAGAAAAAGTTATAGCTTTATATGCAAGAGGAATGTCTACAAGGGATATCAGTCAACAAATTGAAGAACTTTATGGTTTTAGCCTATCAGCAGAGATGGTTAGTAAGATTACTGATAGAATTGCTCCAGAGATTAAGGAATGGCAACAAAGACCTCTTGAACCTATATACTCTTTTGTTTTTATGGATGCAATACACTATAAAGTTAAGGACGACGGAAGAATAATAAACAGGGCAGCTTATGTTGTTCTAGGTGTTACTATTGATGGATATAAGGATATTTTAGGGATCTGGATTGGTGACAATGAATCCTCAAAGTTTTGGCTTGGTGTACTGAATGACCTTAAAAATAGAGGAGTACAGGATGTTTTAATTTTTGTGTTGATGGACTTACCGGACTTAAGGAAGCCATAAATGCTGCATATCCAAAATCTGAAGTGCAGCGTTGCATAATACATCAGCTGAGAAATTCTTTTAAGTATGTGCCATACAAAGACCTAAAAGCATTTAGTAATGATTTCAAAGAAGTATATCATGCTATTAATGAAGAAATAGCATTAGAAAAACTTTATGAACTTAAAGAAAAGTGGGGAAAGGAATATCCTTTTGCAATACGTAGTTGGGAAAATAACTGGGATGTTATAAGTCCATTTTTCAAATTTCCAGAAGAAATACGAAAAATAATTTATACTACAAATATAATTGAAGGACTACATCGTCAGTTTCGTAAGGTCACAAAAACAAAAACAATATTTCCAACAGACAGTTCACTAGAAAAGATTTTATATTTAGCATCAATGAATGTAGTAAAAAAATGGACACAACGTTACAAAAACTGGGATAGAGTACTTAGCCAATTGGTAATCCAATATCCAGGTAGGCTGGAAGAGTATATTTAAGAGCATTCACCCCCACCGCCCTCAAGGGCTCATCCTCATCGCCGGATGGGCTAGACCTCACAAAATTAAAAATATAGGTTTAAAAGGCTAATACTGACCATTATAAATGATTATTGCCAGATTTAATCAAGTTTATGTATAAAACTTAACAAATCCGGCAATAATATATAATGAAAAGGCAATAAAAAACAATATTCTGTAAACCTTGTCAACTAAAATTTACTTGCTAAAGAAGGATTACATAAATTATGATACACAAAATTACTTACATTCCCTTTGGATTTTAAAAGTGTTATATTTCAGCCAACTTTGGAACGAACTAATTTTTAATTAACATTAATATGCTTGGACTCAATAAAATCCTTCTATGTTTTTTATTCTAATATAGAAGGATTCCGTTAGTTTATATTATTATCATATCGGTAAATAAACAATTGAATACTGTTACCTTTCCTTTATCTATACATTCTGTTTCTATATCTTCTACTATAGTTTTTGCTAAGCTACCATCTATTTCTAAGTAGCCTTTCTGTTTCATGTGTTTTTGCAACTTTTCTATTAATGTTTTAATCTCATCAGTGAATTTAATGATTTATTTGCTAAAACCGGACTTATTACTCCGCCTTGTGGTGTTCCGCATTTCCTTTGCTGTATCGTCCCGTCCGGCATTTTTATTGCTGCTTTTAGAAACCTCTCAATATACAGGATAATCCATTTGCTGTCTATATGCTTTCTTACCGCCTTATTTAATAATTCGTGGTCTATATTGTCAAATAATCCTTTAATGTCAAATTCCAATACCCATGACGTTTTCCAGCACCTTTCCCTAGTTACTGCTACAGCTTCAATAGCTGAACGTTTTGGTCTATATCCATACGAATTACTACTAGATATAGGCTCAACTAACTGCTCAAAACTCATGCGGACAGTCATTTGTGCTACTCTGTCTTCTATAGTCGGTATTCCCAGTAACCTTTTCTTTCCGTTTTTCTTTGGTATTTCAACTCCCTTTACTGCTTTTGGGAAATAGCTACCTGATGACATCCTGTTCCATAGCTTGTATAGATTGTTCTTCAAGTCCTTTTCAAATTTTTCAAAGTTAACACCATCAACTCCACTTGCACCATGATTCGCTTTTACACGTTTGTATGCTTCCAGGACTTGATGTCGTGAAATCTCAAACGACTTTCCTTCTTCCATTAAATCCTCCCATTTCTGGTTGTTTAAATTCTGAAGTATAGATAACAGAATCCCTTCGCTCCATTACCATTACAGTAACTTCCACACTACTACGAATTCTTCCGCATCTATGCTCTACATCGCTACTTTCATCCTTGTCATTCCTTCGCTTGGATTTTTCACTTTACATTAGAGCACAGACTTCTCCTGTTCCTTGTAAGAGTCTGTACCAAGCTCCTGCAATCTTTACGCCGACAGCCATCTGAACAGTAATCAGGTTCCCTTCAGATTTATCCCGCGTGGTCAAAAACACCCGGTTTCGACTGTATTTACGTATTAACGACGCTTCCTCGATTGTTCATTTTCATTCAGCTTCCTGGTACGCACTTGATTGATTCATCAATCTTTTCCTGTAACGCTCAATACCACAGCTTTTGACTGCAGCACCAACAGGCAGTTTGAAACCTGCACCTGAATACCGATTTCGAGAGGCCTACTCTCATCTCCTACAAAGCATGATTCATTACGTTTATTCTCCCTCCTTTTGTCGCAATTTCATCTTCAGGACACACTTTGACAGGTACACTTTCCTCCAGTTCACCACCCACATTAGTCTAACGCACCGGAACTAGCTAGCGAGTTTCCTGCAATTCCCCATACCGACTTTCACCGGCAAGTATAGTCCAGCTTCTCTGGATGCACACCTAAAAAAAGAGGAAAGCAAATGCTTTCCTCTTTTTAAATTACTATTTATTTTCAAGTATTAATTACATCTATTATTTTACAATAAAGTTGGTCGGTTCTGCATTGGTTCCGCTATAGGAAATATTGAACCCAATTACTACTGAACCTCCTGGAGGTATAGTACCATTATAGTCTACATTTGAAATTGAAACGGCATTACCATTTTGAGTGTATGTGCAGTTCCATGCATTTGTTATTTTCTGGTTACCTGGGAAATCGAAGCTCAATGTCCATCCATTAACTGCAGTTGAACCATTATTCTTTATTTCAATGCTAACTGTTGCACCTGTACCCCAAGAATTCTGACTATATTTAACTGAGAAGTTGCCTGTTTGTGGCTGTGTAGTCGGTTGTGTTGTTGGTTGTGTCGGAGTCGGTGTTGGCTGTGTTGTTCCTCCACCTACTGTTACTGTTCCTGCTGTCAATGTTGCACTTACAGGCTTTAAGCTTCTGTCTCCAAAGGTTGCCTTGCTTATTGTTACTGTTGATGTTCCGGATACTTTAAATGTGATATTTGCAAATACTCCGTCTTTGCTTATATATTCATTTAACAATGTATCATCCAAGAACAGTATTCTTATTATTCCGTCTTTCTCTTTGTTTATTGCAAAGTTTATTGACGGATTTATTACTATGCTTCCTGCTTCTCCTTTTACATATTCAAGTTTGCTTGCATCGTATGTTATTGTCATGTCTGCTGTTGTAATTCCGTTTGACGGTACATTCGCCAATTTTATAGGTACTACTACCTGTTCACCAGCACTTGCTGTTACTGATTCTACATATGCTGTAAATCCTGTTACTATCGGTCCTGTTGTAGGTTGTGTCGGAGTCGGTGTTGGCTGTGTTGTTCCTCCGCCCACTGTTACTGTTCCTGCTGTCAATGTTGCACTTACTGGCTTTAAGCTTCTGTCTCCAAAGGTTGCCTTGCTTATTGTTACTGTTGATGTTCCGGATACTTTAAATGTGATATTTGCAAATACTCCATCTTTGCTTATATATTCATTTAACAATGTATCATCCAAGAACAGTATTCTTATTATTCCGTCTTTCTCTTTGTTTATTGCAAAGTTTATTGACGGATTTATTACTATGCTTCCTGCTTCTCCTTTTACATATTCAAGTTTGCTTGCATCGTATGTTATTGTCATGTCTGCTGTTGTAATTCCGTTTGACGGTACATTCGCCAATTTTATAGGTACTACTACCTGCTCACCTGCACTTGCTGTTACTGATTCTACATATGCTGTAAATCCTGTTACTATCGGTCCTGTTGTAGGCTGTGATGTTGGAGGTACTGTTGGTTGTGTTGTTCCTCCGCCCACTGTTACTGTTCCTGCTGTCAATGTTGCACTTACTGGCTTTAAGCTTCTGTCTCCAAAGGTTGCCTTGCTTATTGTTACTGTTGATGTTCCGGATACTTTAAATGTGATATTTGCAAATACTCCGTCTTTGCTTATATATTCATTTAACAATGTATCATCCAAGAACAGTATTCTTATTATTCCGTCTTTCTCTTTGTTTATTGCAAAGTTTATTGACGGATTTATTACTATACTTCCTGCTTCTCCTTTTACATATTCAAGTTTGCTTGCATCGTATGTTATTGTCATGTCTGCTGTTGTGATTCCGTTTGACGGTACATTCGCTAATTTTATAGGTACTACTACCTGTTCACCTGCACTTGCTGTTACTGATTCTACATATGCTGTAAATCCTGTTACTATCGGTCCTGTTGTAGGTTGTGTCGGAGTCGGTGTTGGCTGTGTTGTTCCTCCGCCCACTGTTACTGTTCCTGCTGTCAATGTTGCACTTACTGGCTTTAAGCTTCTGTCTCCAAAGGTTGCCTTGCTTATTGTTACTGTTGATGTTCCGGATACTTTAAATGTGATATTTGCAAATACTCCGTCCTTGCTTATATATTCATTTAACAATGTATCATCCAAGAACAGTATTCTTATTATTCCGTCTTTCTCTTTGTTTATTGCAAAGTTTATTGACGGATTTATTACTATACTTCCTGCTTCTCCTTTTACATATTCAAGTTTGCTTGCATCGTATGTTATTGTCATGTCTGCTGTTGTAATTCCGTTTGACGGTACATTCGCCAATTTTATAGGTACTACTACCTGTTCACCAGCACTTGCTGTTACTGATTCTACATATGCTGTAAATCCTGTTACTATCGGTCCTGTTGATGGTTGTGATGTTGGAGGTACTGTTGGTTGTGTTGTTCCTCCACCTACTGTTACTGTTCCTGCTGTCAATGTTGCACTTACTGGTTTTAAGCTTCTGTCTCCAAAGGTTGCCTTGCTTATTGTTACTGTTGATGTTCCGGATACTTTAAATGTGATATTTGCAAATACTCCGTCTTTGCTTATATATTCATTTAACAATGTATCATCCAAGAACAATATTCTTATTATTCCGTCTTTCTCTTTGTTTATTGCAAAGTTTATTGACGGATTTATTACTATGCTTCCTGCTTCTCCTTTTACATATTCAAGTTTGCTTGCATCGTATGTTATTGTCATGTCTGCTGTTGTAATTCCGTTTGACGGTACATTCGCTAATTTTATAGGTACTACTACCTGTTCACCTGCACTTGCTGTTACTGATTCTACATATGCTGTAAATCCTGTTACTATCGGTCCTGTTGTAGGTTGTGTCGGAGTCGGTGTTGGCTGTGTTGTTCCTCCGCCCACTGTTACTGTTCCTGCTGTCAATGTTGCACTTACTGGTTTTAAGCTTCTGTCTCCAAAGGTTGCCTTGCTTATTGTTACTGTTGATGTTCCGGATACTTTAAATGTGATATTTGCAAATACTCCGTCTTTGCTTATATATTCATTTAACAATGTATCATCCAAGAACAGTATTCTTATTATTCCGTCTTTCTCTTTGTTTATTGCAAAGTTTATTGACGGATTTATTACTATGCTTCCTGCTTCTCCTTTTACATATTCAAGTTTGCTTGCATCGTATGTTATTGTCATGTCTGCTGTTGTGATTCCGTTTGACGGTACATTCGCTAATTTTATAGGTACTACTACCTGCTCACCTGCACTTGCTGTTACTGATTCTACATATGCTGTAAATCCTGTTACTATCGGTCCTGTTGTAGGCTGTGATGTTGGAGGTACTGTTGGTTGTGTTGTTCCTCCACCTACTGTTACTGTTCCTGCTGTCAATGTTGCACTTACTGGCTTTAAGCTTCTGTCTCCAAAGGTTGCCTTGCTTATTGTTACTGTTGATGTTCCGGATACTTTAAATGTGATATTTGCAAATACTCCGTCTTTGCTTATATATTCATTTAACAATGTATCATCCAAGAACAATATTCTTATTATTCCGTCTTTCTCTTTGTTTATTGCAAAGTTTATTGACGGATTTATTACTATACTTCCTGCTTCTCCTTTTACATATTCAAGTTTGCTTGCATCGTATGTTATTGTCATGTCTGCTGTTGTGATTCCGTTTGACGGTACATTCGCTAATTTTATAGGTACTACTACCTGCTCACCTGCACTTGCTGTTACTGATTCTACATATGCTGTAAATCCTGTTACTATCGGTCCTGTTGTAGGCTGTGATGTTGGAGGTACTGTTGGTTGTGTTGTTCCTCCACCTACTGTTACTGTTCCTGCTGTCAATGTTGCACTTACTGGCTTTAAGCTTCTGTCTCCAAAGGTTGCCTTGCTTATTGTTACTGTTGATGTTCCGGATACTTTAAATGTGATATTTGCAAATACTCCGTCTTTGCTTATATATTCATTTAACAATGTATCATCCAAGAACAATATTCTTATTATTCCGTCTTTCTCTTTGTTTATTGTCAAAGTTTATTGTACGGATTTATTACTATACTTCCTGCTTCTCCTTTTACATATTCAAGTTTGCTTGCATCGTATGTTATTGTCATGTCTGCTGTTGTGATTCCGTTTGACGGTACATTCGCCAATTTTATAGGTACTACTACCTGTTCACCAGCACTTGCTGTTACTGATTCTACATATGCTGTAAATCCTGTTACTATCGGTCCTGTTGTAGGCTGTGATGTTGGAGGTACTGTTGGTTGTGTTGTTCCTCCACCTACTGTTACTGTTCCTGCTGTCAATGTTGCACTTACTGGCTTTAAGCTTCTGTCTCCAAAGGTTGCCTTGCTTATTGTTACTGTTGATGTTCCGGATACTTTAAATGTGATATTTGCAAATACTCCGTCTTTGCTTATATATTCATTTAACAATGTATCATCCAAGAACAATATTCTTATTATTCCGTCTTTCTCTTTGTTTATTGCAAAGTTTATTGACGGATTTATTACTATACTTCCTGCTTCTCCTTTTACATATTCAAGTTTGCTTGCATCGTATGTTATTGTCATGTCTGCTGTTGTGATTCCGTTTGACGGTACATTCGCTAATTTTATAGGTACTACTACCTGTCCACCTGCACTTGCTGTTACTGATTCTACATATGCTGTAAATCCTGTTACTATCGGTCCTGTTGTAGGTTGTGTCGGAGTCGGTGTTGGCTGTGTTGTTCCTCCGCCCACTGTTACTGTTCCTGCTGTCAATGTTGCACTTACTGGCTTTAAGCTTCTGTCTCCAAAGGTTGCCTTGCTTATTGTTACTGTTGATGTTCCGGATACTTTAAATGTGATATTTGCAAATACTCCGTCCTTGCTTATATATTCATTTAACAATGTATCATCCAAGAACAGTATTCTTATTATTCCGTCTTTCTCTTTGTTTATTGCAAAGTTTATTGACGGATTTATTACTATACTTCCTGCTTCTCCTTTTACATATTCAAGTTTGCTTGCATCGTATGTTATTGTCATGTCTGCTGTTGTGATTCCGTTTGACGGTACATTCGCTAATTTTATAGGTACTACTACCTGCTCACCTGCACTTGCTGTTACTGATTCTACATATGCTGTAAATCCTGTTACTATCGGTCCTGTTGTAGGCTGTGATGTTGGAGGTACTGTTGGTTGTGTTGTTCCTCCACCTACTGTTACTGTTCCTGCTGTCAATGTTGCACTTACTGGTTTTAAGCTTCTGTCTCCAAAGGTTGCCTTGCTTATTGTTACTGTTGATGTTCCGGATACTTTAAATGTGATATTTGCAAATACTCCGTCTTTGCTTATATATTCATTTAACAATGTATCATCCAAGAACAATATTCTTATTATTCCGTCTTTCTCTTTGTTTATTGCAAAGTTTATTGACGGATTTATTACTATGCTTCCTGCTTCTCCTTTTACATATTCAAGTTTGCTTGCATCGTATGTTATTGTCATGTCTGCTGTTGTGATTCCGTTTGACGGTACATTCGCTAATTTTATAGGTACTACTACCTGTTCACCTGCACTTGCTGTTACTGATTCTACATATGCTGTAAATCCTGTTACTATCGGTCCTGTTGTAGGTTGTGTCGGAGTCGGTGTTGGCTGTGTTGTTCCTCCGCCCACTGTTACTGTTCCTGCTGTCAATGTTGCACTTACTGGTTTTAAGCTTCTGTCTCCAAAGGTTGCCTTGCTTATTGTTACTGTTGATGTTCCGGATACTTTAAATGTGATATTTGCAAATACTCCATCTTTGCTTATATATTCATTTAACAATGTATCATCCAAGAACAATATTCTTATTATTCCGTCTTTCTCTTTGTTTATTGCAAAGTTTATTGACGGATTTATTACTATGCTTCCTGCTTCTCCTTTTACATATTCAAGTTTGCTTGCATCGTATGTTATTGTCATGTCTGCTGTTGTAATTCCGTTTGACGGTACATTCGCTAATTTTATAGGTACTACTACCTGCTCACCTGCACTTGCTGTTACTGATTCTACATATGCTGTAAATCCTGTTACTATCGGTCCTGTTGATGGTTGTGATGTTGGAGGTAATGTAGGCTGGAATGGTGGTTGTGTTGGATTTCCTGGATTTACAGAAGAAGAATTAACAATAAAGTTAGTTGGTGCTTCATTTGTTCCACTATAAGAAATATTAAAGCCAATTGTTACCGAACCACCTGCCGGTATAACTGCATTATAATCTACATTATTAATTGTTACTGAAGAACCAGATTGAGTATAAGTACAATTCCAAGCATTTGTTATTTTCTGATTCCCTGGGAATGTAAAGTTAACGGTCCAACCATTTACTGCTGAAGAACCATTATTTGTAATAGTCATACTGACTGTTGCACCTGTACCCCAAGAGTTTTGGGAGTAATTAACAGAAAAATTGCCTGATGAATTTTGTGGTGGTGTTGTAGGTTGAGTCCATGGCGGTGTCGTAGGTTGTGTTGTTGGTATTGTTGAATTACCACTGTTCAATGTGATTGTTCCTGCACTGAATTGAGCAGTTATTGGACTTAAATTTCTATCTCCAAAATTAGCCTTGTTTACTGTTACTGTTGCAGTAGTAGATGCTGAACTTATTACCTTAAAAGTAAGGTTTGTAAATACTCCATCTCTACTTATGTATCCACTTGTTAATGTATCATCTAAAAACAATACTTTTATTGAACCATCTTTATCTTTGTTTATAGCATAGTTAATGCTCGGGTTTGTTACTATGCTTCCCGCTTCGCCACTTACATATTCAAGCTTACTTGAATCGTAAGTGATAGTCATATCAGCTGTGATGATTCCATTTGACGGTACATTTGAAAACTTTACTGGTACTACTATCTGCTGACCAAATGATCCGCTTACAGATTCAACACTTACTGTGAATCCTGCTGCTTCTGCCTTTTCTATTGGCAGCAGTGTGCATAAAAGAAATGCACATAATACAACAGAGATGAATCTTTTGAATTTTGACATGTACATATGCTTTCCTCCTTAAAAATATTTAAAATTTTATATACATCCGGAATTCTGAAAAAAGAATTCCAGACTATATTCAATACATTTTATACGGCACTAAATTAAGCAAATTAAAGTCTATTTTCTCCTTAAACAAATACAAATTATATAAAGCTTATTGAACTCATAAAAAAATTGTGGCAAAATTCAAATACATGTCCATCAAATAAATAAAAGCTAAATTATAAATTTAACTCTATAGCAGAATTCCTCTTTATGAGCTGCTTTGACATATTGCATAAAAAATTGCATAACTCATAAAAATAAATAATAATTATTAATTCTAAATAAATATTTAAATAAAGAATAAAATTTTCCAGATTACTTTAATTCTACAACATATCGGTAATAAATTATATTAACATTATTTTTGATAGCATAATTATTTCTTTCAATTATAACTATTTTTATAATATATTATTTATTAAACTTTCCGTCTATATAGATTATTCGAAAATTTGCATTTTTTTTTGGCACCTTTATTCAATTTTATTGATATAAATTTCAAAACAAAAAAATATCCACAACAATTGTGGATACCTTTTTTACATAAAAACTCTATAAACCTTTATATAATCATATTTTCAACACATAAAATTATATGTTCAAAAAAAGGTGTGAATAAACTGTGGATAATTATCAATATTATCCACAAGTTTACACCTCTATAATAAATTAATATTTAATTACACTGGGATTACTTCAAAACTTCTAGACTGCTTTTTAGGTTATTTTCATACTTATATCAAAAGCCCTTACTGAATGTGTTAAGCTTCCCACTGAAATTATATCAACTCCAGTTTCAGCTATTTCGACTATTGTATCTAAAGTCACATTTCCTGACGCTTCTACAATTGCTTTTCCATTAATTATTTTAACAGCTTCTTTCATCATGTCAAGTCCCATATTGTCTAACATTATTATGTCAGCTTTTCCATCAATTGCCTCAAGCACCTGGTCAATTGTTTCTGTTTCAACTTCTATCTTAATTGTATGAGGAATTTTATTTCGTACAAGTTCAATAGCTTTTTTTATTCCTCCAGCTGCTTTTATATGATTATCTTTTATTAAAACTCCATCAGACAAACAAAATCTATGGTTTGTCCCTCCTCCAACTCTTACAGCATATTTTTCAAGCATTCTAAGTCCAGGAGTAGTCTTTCTGGTATCAACAACTTTTGCCTTTAAATGTTTTATTTTATCAGCATACTGTCTGGTTATCGTTGCAATTCCTGAAAGTCTCTGAAGAATATTCAAGGCTGTTCTTTCTCCCTTTAAAAGGGCTCGGGTTTTTCCATGTATTGTTGCTATGACATCACCTTTACTTACCCATTGTCCGTCTTCAGTATGCTTATCAAATTTAACATCTTGATCCAAAAGCTCAAAAACTCTTTTTGCAACATCCAATCCGGCTATAACACCCG
Source organism: Acetivibrio clariflavus DSM 19732 (assembly GCF_000237085.1). Lineage (GTDB taxonomy): Bacteria > Bacillota > Clostridia > Acetivibrionales > Acetivibrionaceae > Acetivibrio > Acetivibrio clariflavus. The sequence continues at coordinate 4,876,341 of NC_016627.1, forward strand.
AATCTTTAGCTATCATTTTTGCAAAAGACATAGCATTCTCATCTATAATATTATCGGTAGTAATATCACCTGCAGGCATATCTTCCTTTAACGAATTTATAATTATATTATCTATATCAGATATGGAAAACATATAATTCTCCTTTCTCACACAAGCATATTTTATTTACAATTTTTAATATAAGATTCCTGATCCGAAATAGTCCATACAATAATCTCTTATAATCAAATATTAAAATCAGCTGATTAAGAAATATTAAAATGTTTACTTTTTCTGTATCACTTTAATTATATTTCTCTTCCAATTAATATCATCAGTACTTTGAAAGTCTGTCCTATAATGAGCTCCTCTGCTTTCTTCCCTCTCTAACGCTGCTTCTATTACAATTCTAGCTAACAGCACCATGTTCTGAATCTCAAAATCCTCAATGCTTGTATTATACATATCGCAAATTACACTATAATATTGGTCTATTTTATTTTTCGCAATAATCATACCTTCTCTGTTTCTGATAATACCAACATATTTTGTCATAAGATTTTGAATATCTGTCTTTATTCGTTTTTTATCAATTTGCTTCTTTATACGATTCTTTTTATACGATAGGTGAAAACTTGTATCAAGAGATATATTTTCAGCCAATATTTTTGAAACTTCTTCACCTATTTTGCGTCCAAAGACCAGCCCTTCAAGCAGAGAATTACTTGCGAGTCTGTTTGCCCCATGTATTCCGCTGCAAGCGACTTCACCGCAAGCAAAAAATCCCTTTATATTGGTACGACCAAACACATCTGTTTTTACGCCACCCATACAATAATGTTCAGCAGGTGCAACCGGAATATAATCTTTTGATATATCTATACCATAATTAAGGCATTTTTTATAAATATTAGGAAATCTTGATTCGAGATAGTTTTTATCTTTAAACGTTATATCCAAATATACATGATCAGATTCAGTTTTTTTCATCTCACTGAAAATTGCTCTAGATACAATATCTCTCGGTGCCAGTTCATTTAACTCATGGTATTTGGGCATAAATCTTTCACCAAAAACATTTCTTAATATTGCCCCTTCGCCCCTTACCGCTTCTGATATTAAAAAACTCTTGTTCTCAGGATGAAATAAAACGGTAGGATGGAACTGGACAAATTCCATATCCATAAGTTCGGCACCAGCCCTATATGCCAAGCTCACACCATCACCGGTAGCTACTTCAGGATTTGTCGTATTTAAATACAGTTGACCAAATCCACCAGCTGCATTTATTACAACACTTGAAACATAATAAATATACTGATCACAATCTTCATCATAACTCAAAACACCTTTGCAAACATCATTATCTGTTAGAATGTCTATGGCAAAGGTTCTTTCCTTTATTTTTACATTTTTTCTTGCTTTAACTATTGAAATTAACTTATCACATACCTCTTTGCCTGTCGTATCTCCCGCATGAATAATCCTGTTTTTGCTGTGTGCCCCTTCTCTGGTAAGCGACAGCTCATCTTTATTCTCTTTTTTATCAAAATTAACACCATATTTACATAATGCTTCGATATTTTTGGCGGCCTCATTTACAAGAACCCATACGCTATTTTCATCACAAAGGCCTGCACCTGCATATATAGTATCTTTGAAATGTAACTCAGGCGAATCTTCCTTATCTAATGAAACCGCTATTCCACCTTGAGCAAGTACCGAATTGCTTATATCTATGGTTTCCTTCGTAATAATGACAATGTTATACTTCTCCGGTAATTCAAGTGCAGTGTATACACCTGCAATTCCACTGCCTATTATTATTATATCGTAATACTCTTTTCTAATTTTATCGGTATCAAAATCAATAAGGTATCTGTAATTATCCAACTTTTTAAACTTCCCCCTTAAAATCGCACTATCCGCCCAATACCAGTGCATCCAGAGCTACACAAAAGTACTTAAGAATCTTCATTAATATTTCCTAATAAACAACAAATATAATAATATATTAAAAAATAGATTTAAAACTGTCTGAATCATTATTTTTGTAACCATAACAAGTTTCTAATAAACTTATCAACTTATTTCGAGCATATTGTCCAAAGCCTTTTTAGCTTTCAATCTAATTGTCTCATCTAGATTTATTTCATAATTCATTTCCTTAAGAGATCTGTATACGCTAAGTAAAGATGTTTTTTTCATATTGGGACATACTAGTCCCTGAGATAATAAATAGAAACTTTTATCAGGGTTGTCCCTTTTTAATTTAAACAACACACCCATTTCTGTACCTATTATAAACTCTTTATCTGGGGAATTTGCAGCATAGTCAATAATTTGTTTTGTACTGCCCACAAAATCTGCAGCAGCAACAATATCAGGCTGACATTCGGGATGTACCAACACCTTAGCATTAGGTCGTAATTCCTTAGCTCTTTCAAGCTCACTAATTTTTATCCTATGATGCGTAATACAATATCCTTCCCACAAGATAATATTCTTATCCGGCACCATCTTGGCTACATAACTTCCAAGATTCATATCGGGTACAAAAAGTATGTCTTTACTTTTAACAGATCTTACAATATTAACTGCATTAGACGATGTACAACATATATCACATTCAGACTTGACCTCTGCAGACGAATTGATATAGCATACAACTGTTGCGTTAGGATGTTTCTTTTTCTCTTCAATTAATGCTTCTTTAGTAACCATATCTGCCATTGGACATCCTGCATCTATTTCCGGAAGAAGTACAATTTTATCGGGAGAAAGAATTTTTGCACTCTCCGCCATAAAATGAACACCACAGAAAACTATGACATCCTTCTTCACATCTGCACAATATTTACTCAATGCAAGAGAATCACCTATAACATCTGCTACTTCCTGCACATCGTCAACCTGATAATTATGTGCAACAATAACTGCATTCCTTTTTTTCTTTAGTTCTAAAATTTCTTTAACAATTTCTTCTTTTTTCATATTTACCTAATCAACCCTTTATTACGCTGTATTTGGCAGAAAATACATTTGCCATACTTGCTCTTATCTAATACTTTTAAATATTTTAATACTTTACCCCTTATTTGTAAAGGATAAAAAAATCCTGCATTTCACAGGATCTATTAAACTAATTAATGTTGTATAAAATCTTTTAACTTGTTATATTAAAATTTATTCTTATTCTTTATCCTATGAATTTCTAACTAAAATATTTTTCTATGTGGAAAAGTTTTTGAGAAGAAAAATATTGAGATTTCTGTATTCAGGAAAATAAAATTATTTTTTAGATAACTTCTTTTTTTTCTTTTTCAAACTATTCTTTATGAAGTCAAAAAAAGTATGGCCTGCAGGTGTAATTGAAAATATCTCTAATAATAGACCAAACGCAATTGAGAGAAATATCATATATAACTTTGTATAAATTAAAACAAATGAAATTACTGCCCAAATCCCTAAATAAACAATTGATAGATTTTTAAATCTTTTAATTTCTTTTGGATCAGTAATAGGTCTGTTTGGATTATCTGAAGGTGCCCATTTATAAATGGAGAATAGAGAAACGACTACAGCAATTATTGCAAATATTATCACATGATAATCATTCCAATATTGATAAGTATATCGTGCAATAATGGAAAACACCATAAACAGTGATATGGAAACTCCCAGGCACTTTCCAAAAGTATCCATATGATAACCGCCAGCAATCGACCTAAGCGACGCAAAAACAACAGCCATCAAAAATGTTGTTAACAAAGTATCTGTAATAAAAGCCAAGATAAATAATATTATAAACTTAACAATAGCCCCTATAATTACTTGAAGACCATAGAAGTAAACTCGCCTTTTCTCATGATTCTCTCCTTTTTGTTTCATTAAATAATTCGCACCTGAATAGGATAACACTTCAATAAATCGCACGTTAACTCCCCCTTTAGATAAAAAATATAGCTTTTCACACATAACAACAGAAGTGAAATTTATTAAATTAAGAATGTATCTTCATCAAATTAACACATATTTTTATTTAAACCATTTAATTATAATTATACTATAAAAATGTTAGTTAACAAGAATTTATTAAATAAAACACTGTATATTTATTATAATAAATTTTTGTTGTTTTCCTTGTGGATAAAGTTAAAATTTTCATTATTTTATCCACATTTAAATTCACTCCTGTGTTTATTTATTATATAAATGGAAGTAAATTTCTAATGTATAAATATCAAAAACATTTAAATTTATCAATCCAATATATTTGTTTTATTCTGGTATGATTTTAGATAAATTATTTGATTATTTCCGTCAAATAAACAAAGCCTTATGGATTGGTACCATAAGGCTTTGATATAAATCTGGCAGCGACCTACTTTCCCAGGACGTCTCCATCCAAGTATCATCGGCACTGAGAAGCTTAACTACCGTGTTCGGGATGGGAACGGGTGTGTCCTTCTCGTTATTGCCACCAGAAATCTATAAACTTTTTGGTATATACCTTCAAAAATATATAACGTCAGTCCACAAGATAAGAAGCTCTCTCACTCATTAAGTCTTCACTTCAGAACCCTTCTTCTTCTCCTCAGTTGTCAGTTTTCCATCTTCCAACTTCCAACCTCTAACTTCTAATTTGGTCAAGCCCTCGACCTATTAGTACCAGTCAGCTAAATACATTACTGTACTTACACCCCTGGCCTATCAACCATGTAGTCTACATGGGGTCTTACCCTTTCGGTGGGATATCTCATCTTAGGGTGGGTTTCACGCTTAGATGCTTTCAGCGTTTATCCCGTCCGAACTTGGCTACCCAGCTGTGCACTTGGTAGTACAACTGGTGCACCAGAGGTTCGTCCATCCCGGTCCTCTCGTACTAAGGACAGATCCCTTCAAATATCCTGCGCCCGCGACAGATAGGGACCGAACTGTCTCACGACGTTCTGAACCCAGCTCGCGTACCGCTTTAATTGGCGAACAGCCAAACCCTTGGAACCTACTTCAGCTCCAGGATGCGATGAGCCGACATCGAGGTGCCAAACCTCCCCGTCGATGTGGACTCTTGGGGGAGATCAGCCTGTTATCCCCAGGGTAGCTTTTATCCGTTGAGCGACGGCAATTCCACTCTCTTACCGCCGGATCACTAAGCCCTACTTTCGTACCTGCTCGACTTGTCTGTCTCACAGTCAGGCTACCTTATGCCTTTGCACTCGATGCGCGATTTCCAACCGCGCTGAGGTAACCTTTGGACGCCTCCGTTACCTTTTAGGAGGCGACCGCCCCAGTCAAACTGCCCACCTGACAGTGTCCCTAGACCAGCTCATGGCCTCAGGTTAGAGTCCCAGTACCCTTAGAGTGGTATCCCAACGGCGATTCCATGCAGACTGGCGTCCACACTTCCCTATCTCCCACCTATCCTGTACAAAGAATACCGAAACCCAGTATCAGGCTACAGTAAAGCTCCATGGGGTCTTTCCGTCTTGTCGCGGGTAACTTGCATCTTCACAAGTACTACAATTTCGCCGGGTACGTTGTTGAGACAGTGCCCAAATCATTACGCCATTCGTGCGGGTCGGAACTTACCCGACAAGGAATTTCGCTACCTTAGGACCGTTATAGTTACGGCCGCCGTTTACTGGGGCTTAAGTTCACTGCTTCACTTCCGTTAACAGATCCCCGTAACCTTCCAGCACCGGGCAGGCGTCAGCCCCTATACTTCATCTTTCGATTTAGCAGAGACCTGTGTTTTTGATAAACAGTTGCTTGGGCCTATTCTCTGCGGCCTGCTCTCACAGGCACCCCTTCTCGCGAACTTACGGGGTCAATTTGCCGAGTTCCTTAACAACGCTTCTCCCGCTCGTCTTAGGATTCTCTCCTCATCTACCTGTGTCGGTTTGCGGTACGGGTACCTCTACTCTCGATAGTGGCTTTTCTCGTCAGTGCGAAATCGGTCACTTCGGTACTATATTTTCCCTCCCCGTCACGGCTCATAATCATCCGGCGGATTTGCCTACCGGACTCTACTTGCCGCTTGGACGAGCTCTTCCAGTCACTCGCTTGACCTATCCCCCTGCGTCCCCACTTCTCTCAAACGAGCAGCGGTAGTACAGGAATTTCAACCTGTTCCCCATCGCCTACGCCTTTCGGCCTCAGCTTAGGTCCCGACTTACCCTGGGCGGACGAACCTTCCCCAGGAAACCTTAGATTTTCGACGGTAAAGATTCTCACTTCACTCTCGCTACTTATTCCGGCATTCTCACTACTATCTCGTCCACATGTCCTTCCGGTCATGCTTCTACCTACCATAGTAAGCTCCCCTACCCCTGCTAGAAGTTAGAAGTCAGATGTTAGACGTTAGATTATTCCCATCTCTGTATCAGTGTATTTATCCTCTTTCCTAAAACATCATATCTTTCCACTAATTCTTTGTGTTCTTCATTTGTGATGTATTCTAAGTCTTTGCTCATATCCAATAACACCACAACTTCATTACACGAACCTAATGTCATTTTTAGAAATCTTTTAAAATCTGATACAGATTCCTTTCGCCCATATCCTTCTGCTATATTTAACGGTATTGATATCGCAGCTCGCCTTATCTGGCTTACCAACTCATACCTTTCATGCTCAGGATATTTGAGCGTCATCTTCATTATAGTTATTGTTAAGGAGTATGACTCTTTATATACTTCCAAATCTTTATACGATTTTATCATCATGATACTCCTCTCACTCTTCTAACCTCTAACTTCTCACTTCTAACCTCCAGCAAGCCACAGCTTCGGTACACAGTTTGAGCCCCGGACATTTTCGGCGCAGGTTCACTCGACTAGTGAGCTATTACGCACTCTTTGAATGAATGGCTGCTTCTAAGCCAACATCCTAGTTGTCTTAGCAAACCCACATCCTTTCCCACTTAACTGTGATTTTGGGACCTTAGCTGATGGTCTGGGCTGTTTCCCTCTCGACTACGGAACTTATCTCTCGTAGTCTGACTCCCAAGCTAAATCTATACGGCATTCAGAGTTTGATAGGGTTCGGTAACCCGGTAAGGCCCCTAGCCCATTCAGTGCTTTACCTCCGTTAGACATACTTGAGGCTAGCCCTAAAGCTATTTCGGGGAGAACCAGCTATCTCCGAGTTCGATTGGAATTTCTCCGCTATCCACAGCTCATCCCAAACCTTTTCAACGGTTATGAGTTCGGTCCTCCACGAGACTTTACTCTCGCTTCAACCTGTCCATGGATAGGTCACCCGGTTTCGGGTCTATTGCATGCGACTTTACGCCCTCTTCAGACTCGGTTTCCCTTCGGCTCCGTACCTTCAGTACTTAACCTCGCCACATACAATAACTCGCCGGACCGTTCTACAAAAAGTACGCTGTCGAGCCTTAACGCTCTCCAACTGCTTGTAAACATAGGGTTTCAGGTTCTCTTTCACTCCCCTCCCGGGGTTCTTTTCACCTTTCCCTCACGGTACTTCTCCACTATCGGTCACCAGTTAGTATTTAGCCTTGGAGGGTGGTCCCCCCTGCTTCCCACAAGGTTTCACGTGCCTCGTGGTACTCTGGATCCTGGCCTGTCTCCTCACTTTTCGCATACGGGACTTTTACCCTCTATGGTGTAACCTTTCCTGGTTACTTCTGCTAAGCTCAGAGAATCATTTCGCCAGTCCGCAACCCCAACCTATATTGCTATAGATTGGTTTGGGCTCTTCCGCTTTCGCTCGCCACTACTTACGGAATCTCGGTTGATTTCTTTTCCTGTGGGTACTTAGATGTTTCAGTTCCCCACGTCTCGCCCTGCTACACTATGGATTCATGTAGCAGTACCTGAGCATTTACCTCAGGTGGGTTCCCCCATTCGGACATCTGCGGGTCGATGGCTGTTTGCGCCTCACCGCAGCTTTTCGCAGCTTACCACGTCCTTCTTCGCCTTCTGGTGCCTAGGCATTCACCCTATGCTCTTAGTAGCTTGACCTTCCTCGGTTCTCCTTGTGAATCCCTTCTACCATCTTAATGAGTTTATCCTAAGAGTCACTACGTACTTCTTTCTGTACTAGTTACCCTCTTTTCTTCTCATCTTGCTTTATCTGACATTATATATTTTTCAAGGTACATCATCTCTGACCTTAAGGTCAGATTGTGGTGGAGATAAGGAGATTCGAACTCCTGACCCCCTGCTTGCAAGGCAGGTGCTCTCCCAACTGAGCTATACCCCCACGCTTCTCTAAGCTCTATGGGCTTAGAAAACTAAACAGTGTAAGGAAAGAAACCCTCTATCGACTGTCTCACAACCGATATCGACCATAAGTAGTGATACCTTTAAGTATCATCCTACTCCTTAGAAAGGAGGTGATCCAGCCGCACCTTCCGATACGGCTACCTTGTTACGACTTCACCCCAATCATCTGCCCCACCTTCGGCAGCGCCCTCCTCTCGGTTAGACTACTGACTTCGGGTGTTGCAGACTCTCATGGTGTGACGGGCGGTGTGTACAAGGCCCGGGAACGTATTCACGGCAGTATGCTGACCTGCCATTACTAGCAATTCCGACTTCATGCAGGCGAGTTTCAGCCTGCAATCTGAACTGGGACTGCTTTTGGGGATTTGCTCCACCTCGCGGTCTCGCTTCCCTTTGTAGCAGCCATTGTAGTACGTGTGTAGCCCAGGACATAAGGGGCATGATGATTTGACGTCGTCCCCACCTTCCTCCGATTTATCACCGGCAGTCTCGTTAGAGTGCCCAACTTAATGATGGCAACTAACAACAAGGGTTGCGCTCGTTGCGGGACTTAACCCAACATCTCACGACACGAGCTGACGACAACCATGCACCACCTGTCTCCTCTGCTCCGAAGAGAAGCCCTATCTCTAGAGCTGTCAGAGGGATGTCAAGCCCTGGTAAGGTTCTTCGCGTTGCTTCGAATTAAACCACATACTCCACTGCTTGTGCGGGCCCCCGTCAATTCCTTTGAGTTTCAACCTTGCGGCCGTACTCCCCAGGTGGGATACTTATTGTGTTAACTCCGGCACAGAAGGGGTCGATACCTCCTACACCTAGTATCCATCGTTTACGGCGTGGACTACCAGGGTATCTAATCCTGTTTGCTCCCCACGCTTTCGCGCCTCAGCGTCAGTTACTGTCCAGAAAGCCGCCTTCGCCACTGGTGTTCCTCCTAATCTCTACGCATTTCACCGCTACACTAGGAATTCCGCTTTCCTCTCCAGCACTCAAGAAATACAGTTTCAGATGCAGCGCCGGGGTTGAGCCCCGGAATTTCACATCTGACTTGCATCCCCGCCTACGCGCCCTTTACACCCAGTAATTCCGGACAACGCTCGCCACCTACGTATTACCGCGGCTGCTGGCACGTAGTTAGCCGTGGCTTGTTCCTTGGGTACCGTCATTATCGTCCCCAACCAAAGAAGTTTACAATCCGAAGACCTTCTTCCTTCACGCGGCGTTGCTGCGTCAGGGTTTCCCCCATTGCGCAATATTCCCCACTGCTGCCTCCCGTAGGAGTCTGGGCCGTGTCTCAGTCCCAATGTGGCCGATCAACCTCTCAGTTCGGCTACCGATCGTCGCCTTGGTGAGCCGTTACCTCACCAACTAGCTAATCGGACGCGGGCTCATCTCACACCGGATTGCTCCTTTGATAACAAAGTGATGCCACCTCGTTATGTTATGCGGTATTAGCACTAGTTTCCCAGTGTTATCCCCCTGTGTGAGGCAGATTACCCACGCGTTACTCACCCGTCCGCCGCTATCCTGCATTCAACATTCAATACTCAGCTCCTTTTTGTGTTGGCACTTTATTCAGCGTGAAGCAGAAACTTTAAACATATCATAGTATATGGTTGTTTCTGCTTGACGCCGGCTCAATCTCCAACGTCAGCTGAATACTCAATGTTGAATGCAGGACCGCTCGACTTGCATGTGTTAGGCACGCCGCCAGCGTTCGTCCTGAGCCAGGATCAAACTCTCTAAAAAAACTTTATCTACTTCGCTGTATCTCTACAGCTACGTATTAATCTCTTTAGAAAGCCTTTTGGCTCTAAATTACTTACTCGCGTATATCTCGCAAGTTACTCATTAAATCAACGAGTTCCTTTCCTTTCTTACACTGTTCACTTTTCAAAGTCCATAATTCTTAGCCTCAGTCACTCGTTGCGAGCGACTTTTATATATTACCACGCTGTTTTCACTTTGTCAACACTTTTTTTATTTTTTTGCTGTCAATTTTATGCTGCTTATATCTCTTACCTTTTCAGGCGCTTTTTCGCAACAGCTATAATAATATAATCAAAAAGCATTATTATCAACTTTAATAAATACTCTCTATCGGCTGTAATTTTAATATATCACCTCTATTCTTAAAAATCTTCTGTTTTTAGACACATTACTTCTGTTTAAAATTAAATATCTATTAAATAAATAATTTATCAGACTTTAAAACAGAAGAATAATCAGTTTGCCAGCAATAATCTTAAGAGATTAAAAAGTAAGTAAAATAAAGAATCCATTCTACCAGTATATTCTGATAGAATGGAATTTTTAAAATCTCTCAATAATTTTATATATTCAAAAGTCGTTGAAGATTTATTGATACAGAACATAATTTAAATAAGAAATCAAAATTTAAAAACATTATTAAATTTAGTTATTATCAAAATCATTTGTTGTTTCTTTTTCTTCCTCATTAATATCATTTTCTTCGTTACTTTCGGAAGAATCTTCATTTGCTATCCGCGCAACTCCAACCAAATGCACAGACTCATCCAATCTCATTAATGTCACACCTTGAGTTGCTCTTCCCAAAATACTTATATCGCTGACATTTATCCTGATAATAGATCCGTCTGAACTAATCAGCATTACATCATCTTTTTCATTTACAAGCTTCATACCTGCTATCTTACCAGTTTTCTCGGTCACCCTGTAAGTCAATATACCTTTTCCGCCTCTTGTTTGAACCTTGTACTCCTCAAGTTCTGTTCTCTTTCCAAAGCCTCTTTCAGTTACTACAAGCAGGCTGGTATCTTCAATATAAACTCCCATACCGACAACTTCATCATCGTCATCGAGTTTAATTCCTCGAACACCCATGGAAACTCTTCCTAAAGGTCTGACATCCTGCTCGTTAAATCTAATTGACATACCATTTCTGGTAACAAGTATAATATCTTTTGTTCCATCGGTAAGTTTGACATCTATTAATTCGTCATTCTCTTTCAATGTAACAGCAGTAAGTCCGCCTTTTCTAATATGATCATATTCCATAAGATCAGTTTTCTTCACAATACCATTTTTAGTTGCAAGTACTAAGTAAAGGCCTTCTTTATATTCTTTCAACGGAATTACCGTAGTTATTTTTTCATCCGGCTCTAACTGCAGGAGATTTACTATTGCAGTTCCTTTTGCATGTCTTCCTGCTTCGGGTATTTCATAAGCCTTTAATCTGTATACCTTTCCCTTGCTTGTAAAGAACAGAATATAATCATGGGTAGAGGTTGTAAACAAGTTTTCAACAAAATCCTCTTCCCTGGTGCTAAGACCGATAATTCCTTTACCGCCTCTTCTTTGACTCTTGTACGTATCAGTCGGAATTCTCTTAACATATCCAAAATGAGTAAGAGTAATAACACAATTCTCTTCTTCAATTAAGTCTTCAACATCAAAATCGCCTTCATCAGAAATTATTTTAGTTCTTCTTTCATCTCCATATTTTTGCTTTATTTCAGTTAATTCTTCCTTTATAATATTCAACACCATAAACTCATTAGCCAAAACATCTTTGTAATACTTTATTTTTGCAAGCAATTCCTCATATTCTGCATCAATCTTTTCTCTTTCCAAAGCAGTAAGCCTTCCAAGTCTCATATCAACAATTGCTTGAGCCTGCTTTTCACTGAAATTGAATCTTCCCATCAAAGCTTCTTTTGCTTCAGCTTCATTTTTTGAAGCCCTTATAATTCTGATAACCTCTTCAAGGTTGTCAATGGCTATTTTCAAACCCTCTAAAATATGAGCTCTTGCTTCAGCTTTATCAAGATCAAATTTTGTTCTTCTTACAATTACATCCTTTTGATGGTCAATATAATAATCTATGGCTTGCCTTAAATTTATTACACGGGGTTCAAATTTTTTATCCGGTGTCTGAATTAAAGCAAGCATATTAACACTGAAAGTTTCCTGCATCTGTGTAAATTTTAAAAGTTGATTCAGAACAACATTGGCATTAGCGTCTTTCTTTAATTCAATAACTATGCGCATTCCGTCTCTATCCGATTCATCTCTTAAATCGGATATACTTTCTATTCTTTTATCCTTAACAAGGTCAGCTATTTTCTCAATCAATCTCGCCTTATTTACCTGATAGGGCAGTTCAGTTACCACTATTCTCTGCTTATTGGGGGTCATTTGCTCAATATTTGTAACAGCCCTCATTATTATCTTGCCTTTACCTGTTCTATAGGCATCCTTAATACCTGATTTTCCTACTATGGTAGCTCCCGTTGGAAAATCGGGGCCTTTTATAATTTTAATCAAATCATCTATTGTTGTTTGTGGATTATCAATAACAGCAACAATCCCATCTATAACTTCACATAAATTATGCGGCGGTATATTCGTTGCCATACCGACAGCTATTCCTGAAGAACCGTTTACCAGCAAATTTGGAAATCTGGAAGGAAGAACAACCGGTTCTATTTCATGCTCGTCAAAGTTAGGCTTGAAATCCACCGTATCTTTATTTATGTCTCTAACCATTTCCATGGAAATTTTCGCAAGCTTAGCCTCAGTATACCTCATAGCTGCAGGAGGGTCCCCATCTATCGAACCAAAATTACCATGTCCGTCGACTAATGGATACCTTAAGGAAAAATCCTGGGCCATACGAACCATACTATCATATACGGCTGCATCTCCGTGAGGATGATATTTACCTAAAACTTCTCCGACCGTGGTAGCACATTTCCTATAGGCCTTATCTGGTGTAAAACCGAGACCGAACATAGCATATAGTATTCTTCTATGTACAGGCTTTAAACCATCTCTGACATCAGGTAAGGCACGGTCCACTATTACACTCATAGCATAGTTTATAAATGAGTTCTTCATTTCGGCTTCTATGTCAACAGGTATTATATTTTGATCCTTGACATCATATATATCTGCCATCTATTTACCTCTTTTCTATAACGTTCTTTAGGTTTGTATTATTCCTCTTACCCAAAATTAATCAATATATATTTTAATAAAGTTTTAAAAAGCTGTCCACTTTTTTCATGATTTATTAACATTCCTTACTTATGAAACCATTTTAACAAAAATAAATAAAAGGAATGATATTAAATCATTCCCAATTTTTCCAATATAAATACCTAAAGAATTCATATAAGAATATTTAATGTTTTCATATGTAATCTTTTTTGCTTTATTGGCATTTTTGTACTTTTTAGCGTCGCAATACCTATTTAGGTATTCTAACTATAAATTCAACATAAGTTCCTCTGTCAAATTGTGCAGCTTTTGCATCCACCCCGGACTTTTTCATTAATTCTATTGATTGCTTTATTGTATTTACAAATATTCTAATATCTTTTATTGCCCTTGTATATTTAGCCTTATTCTTCTTTTCATTTTCCTGTCTTGTATATTTTTCTATTGCTCTTTCCACTAACTCTTCAGTCTTTTTAACATTAAGACCTTTTTCACAGACAGTCTTCAAAACTTTTAACTGAAGTTGCTCATCATGTAGTTTCAATAAAGCTCTTGCATGTCTTTCAGTAAGATTGTTGTCTGCAAGAATCTTTTTAACTAAAGGCGGAAGTTTCAACAGACGTATTTTATTTGCTATTGTTGACTGACTTTTTCCAATTTTAGCCGCAAGTTCTTCCTGAGTAAATCCGTGCTCGTTTATTAAGTTATTATATCCTTCTGCTTCTTCCATATAGCTTAAGTCTTCTCTTTGAAGATTTTCGATTAAAGCCATTACTGCCGAATCATTATCGTTTATGTCTACAACAATTGCAGGAATTTCTTTTAGCCCAGCCATTGTAGCAGCTCTAAGTCTCCTCTCTCCAGCTACAAGTTCATACATATTGGCAGATATTTTTCTGACGTTAATAGGTTGAATAACGCCATATTGTTTGATTGATTCACACAACTCCTCCAATGAAATCTTATTAAACTGCTTTCTTGGCTGATAGGGGTTAGGTCTTATGTTTTCAATTTTAACATAAGTGATGTTTTTTAAATCATCCTTCTTTTCAACTCTAGCTATTTGTACTCTACCTTCTAACATAGCGAACACCATCCTTCGTAATTTTAATATTTATCCTTTGTTTAAAATTTATTGTTTAACAATAAATTTTATAATTTGTTAAATCAAAGTTATGTTACCATTATTTGATATTAAAATTATAAGGATAATATTCGCATACCTTTTTAAAATTCCTTTTTTTTATTCAAAGAATCGTTCGTCTAAATACGCTATATTACGGTATTTTACGGGTTAAATCAGCGGCTCTTTTGATGGTTTACCTGCTTTTCTCGGATATTTTGTTGGAGTTTGTCGAAACTTTTTTATAATAATTATATTTCTTTTACTATCAGTAAAAGGTAAGTTAAACTCTTTTACCTCTTCAATTTTTCCTCCCATAATATCCAAAGCCTTTTTAGAACTGTCAATTTCATCTGCTATGTTGCTTCCCTTCATTGCAATAAAGTAGCCTCCAACTTTAACAAAAGGCAGACAATACTCAATTAGCACAGGCAAACTCGCAACAGCCCTTGCTGTTGAAATATCAAACTTTTCTCTAAATTCAGGAAGAACTCCTTTTTCCTCAGCTCTTCCATGTAATGCCTCTATTTTGCTTAAAGCATTTTCTTTTATAACTTCATTTAAAAATCTTACCCTCTTGTCCAAAGAATCCAGCAAAGTGACTTCTATACTTTCCCGGGCAATTTTTACAGGAATGCCCGGGAATCCCGCACCGGTACCGACATCTATAAGTCTTGTACATTCATCTTTTATAAAAGGAAGAATGCTTAACGAATCAATAAAATGCTTTATAACAATTTCTCTGTCTTTTTCTATTGCCGTTAAGTTTATTTTTTCATTCCATTCTTTAAGGATATTTTTATACCGCAAAAATTTATCCACTTGTTCTTCAGTTAAAGATATATCAAATATATTAGCTCCATCCAAAAGAATCTTTTTCAACTCACTATCCACAGT
This sequence comes from Acetivibrio clariflavus DSM 19732, assembly GCF_000237085.1. Lineage (GTDB taxonomy): Bacteria > Bacillota > Clostridia > Acetivibrionales > Acetivibrionaceae > Acetivibrio > Acetivibrio clariflavus. The sequence continues at coordinate 4,891,576 of NC_016627.1, forward strand.
TTATTTCTCCCATCTTTAATTAATCTACAAATAGCAGTAAAAATTTATTTTTATATGTTGTTAATTGCTTAAATCGCTATATTTTTAATGTACTCTATACCTATTGATCCTCTTTTTTTCTTCTCTGCTGTTCCAAATAAACCAGTAAAACCGATATATCAGCCGGAGACACTCCTGATATTCTCGAAGCTTGTCCCACTGACTCAGGTTTAATTTTATCCAGCTTCTGTCTTGCTTCAAGTCTCAATCCCTGAATGGAAAAATAATCTATATCCTTACCTAACTTTTTGCTCTCAAGTTTTTTAAACTGTTCAACTTGCTGCATTTGTCTTTTAATATATCCTTCATATTTTATTGTAATTTCCACCTGTTCAATAACTTGAGCACTAAGTTGGGGTCTGTTTTCGTCTATAGCTTCAAGGGATTTGTAGTCCAGCTCAGGTCTTTTCAGCAAATCACTCAGCTTCATTCCACTCTTTATGGGAGTACTGTTTTTACTTTGCAAAAAAGCATTCACTTTTTCACTTGGAGGAACATACGTATTATTAAGTCTTTTTATTTCTTCCTCAATTTCTCTTTTCTTTTTTTCAAATTTTCTGTATCTTTCCTCACTTATAAGGCCTATACGATAGCCTATTGGAGTCAATCGGAGATCGGCATTGTCCTGCCGCAGCAAAAGTCTATACTCGGACCTTGATGTCATCATCCTATAAGGTTCTCTTGTTCCTTTAGTTACCAAATCATCTATCAATACCCCTATATAAGCTTCGGACCTATCCAATATTAGAGGTTCTTCTCCTTTTATTTTGCGTGCTGCATTTATACCTGCTATAATTCCCTGAGCAGCTGCTTCTTCATATCCGGAGCTTCCGTTGATTTGCCCAGCTGAAAATAATCCATCTATATGTTTAAACTCTAAAGAAAGATTTAATTGCGTTGAATTAATTCCATCGTATTCTATTGCATAAGCGCTTCGCATTATCGACGCATTTTCAAGTCCGGGCAGTGTTTTTATCATTTCGATCTGAACATCCTCCGGAAGACTCGTGGACATTCCCTGTAAATACATCTCCTGTGTATTAAGACCCATAGGCTCAACAAAAACCTGGTGAGATTCCTTATCGGCAAACTTCACTATCTTATCTTCTATTGAAGGGCAATAGCGAGGACCTACACCTTCAATAATTCCGCTGAAGAGCGGGGATCTATGGATATTATTTCTTATTATCTCGTGGGTTTTACTGTTTGTATATGTAAGATAACACGATACCTGTTCTTTCTTTAGTTCCTCATTCTCAAAGGAAAAAGGAACTATGGTCTCATCGCCAGGCTGCTCTTCCATTTTTGAAAAATCAATACTTCTACGATTTATTCTGGCTGGAGTACCGGTCTTATACCTTATAAGTTCAATACCCATTTCCTTAAGGCAATCGGAAAGTTTATTTGCAGGGAAAAGTCCATCCGGCCCTCCGCTATAACTTATATCACCAATAATAATTTTCGCTCTAAGAAACGTTCCTGTTGTAAGTACAACAACCTTGCATTTGTAAATAGTACCCGTATGAGTCCGAACTCCGGTAACTTTGTATTTACCGTCAACTTCTTCCCTCAATATTTCAACAATCTCAGCCTGCTTGACATCAAGATTTTCCTGCAGTTCAAGGGTATTTTTCATTTCAATTTGATAACTTCTTCGGTCTATTTGCGCTCTAAGTGAGTACACTGCAGGACCTTTAGCTCTGTTCAATATCTTCGATTGAATAAAAGTTTTATCCGCATTTTTACCCATCTCGCCGCCAAGAGCATCAATCTCCCTTACAAGATGGCCTTTTGCTGTACCTCCTATATTAGGATTACACGGCATGTTTGCTATACTGTCCAAATTTATAGCAAAGACCGCTGTTTTAACACCCAGTCTGGCTGAAGCCAGGGCAGCTTCACATCCAGCATGTCCTGCTCCAACAACTATTACATCATATTCTCCCGCAATAAATTCCATAACCTTCCTCTCACTTTCCTAAGCAAAATCTGCTGAAGATTTCATTCATAACATCTTCACTTACCGATTCTCCCGTTATTTCTCCCAAATATTGTGCAGAATTTACAATATCAATTGTTATCATATCTAAAGGCATACCGCTTTTGTAGGCATTAATGGCATAATCAATACTCTCTATTGCCTTATCTATCAAATTTTTGTGTCTTACATTCGTTATTATAACCTCATTATTCAAGATTACTTCTCCTTTAACAAAAAGCTCAACTACTGCGTCTGCCAGTTCATCTGTCCCTATTCCTTGTTTTAAAGACATCCTTATTACTTTTTTATCCTCTATCTTACTCTCAATCTCTGCTAATTTTTCTTCATTTGCTAAATCTATTTTATTTAATATTACAATAACTTTCTTATCTTTTACTTTATCCAGAATTTCCGTATCTTCTTTTTCAATTCCCTTATAAGAATCTATCATCATTATTATAAGGTCTGCAGATTCCAATTCCTTGTTTGTTTTTTCCACGCCTATCTTTTCAACTAAGTCATCTGTCTCTCTGATACCTGCCGTATCAATAATTCTTACTGGAACGCCGTTTAAATTAATATACTCTTCAATGATATCCCTTGTTGTCCCAGGTATATCGGTTACTATAGCTCTATTCTTCCCGGTTAACTCATTCAGTAAAGAAGACTTTCCTACATTAGGCCTTCCTACAATTACAGCATTTACTCCTTCCCTTATAATCCTCCCCTTTTCAAAACCTTTTATAATATTGTTAAGCTTTTCCCTTATATCCTTAATTTCAGAATATACCTTTTCCCCAGTGATCTCTTCAATATCATGTTCCGGATAATCAACGGTAACTTCAATATGTGCTAAAACTTCTATGAGCTTTTTTCTTGCTTCTTTAAGTTTTACCGACAGCTTACCTTCCAGCTGATTCATAGCAGCCTTTGAACTTTCGCTGGTTTTTGCATTTATAAGGTCAATTACAGCTTCAGCCTGGGACAAGTCCAATCTACCGTTCAAAAAAGCACGTTTTGTAAACTCTCCAGGCTCCGCAATTCTTGCTCCTTTTTTTAGTACAAGTTCAAGTATATTCTTTAAAACTACTGTCCCTCCATGACAGTTTATCTCTACAACATCTTCCCTGGTAAAAGTATTAGGTTTTTTCATTTTTGAAAGCAAAACTTCGTCCAGTATTTCACCGGTCTCAGGATTAATTATTTTTCCATAGTTTATTGTATGGGTCTTTATTTCATCAAACTTTTTTTTACCAACAAATATTTCTGCAGCAATTCTAAAAGCTTCTTCTCCACTAATTCTGATTATACCTATTCCACCGTTTCCATGCGGCGTAGAAATGGCTGCAATTGTATCTTGACTGTACAGCATAATAATCCTCCAGGTTTATGGAAATAAATCGTTCACACATTCAACACAGTATTATGATGTTAAAAAATGGCCCAAGAATTAATTCTCCTGAACCACAAAAACAGTCAATAATAAAATATTTTTAAGGTATTCCATTAGTTATTTATAACTTAAATAATTTAGAAAACATTGGGTGTATAACTTATTAAAGCTCTATTTAAGTGTTATTATTACTTTTCTATTAGGCTCTTCTCCAACACTATAAGTTTCAACATATTTGTGATCCTGAAGAGAAGAATGTATTACTCTTCTTTCATATGGATTCATTGGCTCTAAGACAATATTTTTTTTGTATTTGACCACTCTATCAGCTAGTTTGTTAGCAAGTTTAACCAATGTTTCTTCTCTTTTTTTCCTGTAATTTTCAATATCTATTATAACTCTCTTATAATTTTCCCTATTCTTATTAACAACAAGGCTTGTTAAATACTGAAGAGCATCTAAAGTTTCGCCTCTTCTTCCAATAGCAATACCTATATCATCTCCATTTACTTTAAGGAGTATGGTATCTTCATCTTCTTCAACCGTAATCTCGGCATCAACCTTCATTTTTTCCAACACACTGGCCAAAAATTCCTTTGCTTTATCCGAACATGTTTCTTTGACAGTAACTCTAACTTTCGCCACTTTATTGCCAATCAAGCCGAAAATACCCTTTGATCCTTCTTCTAAAACTTCTATATCAACACTGTTTATATCGCACTGCAATTCTTCTAAGGCCAGATCAATAGCTTCTTGTACGGTTTTCCCTGTTTTTTCAACGAAATTTGCCATTTAACCTTCCTTAACCTCCTTTTTATTCACAATGTACTTATTTATATACAACTGCTGAAATATCTGAAACACATTACTGGTGAACCAGTATAGACCCAGACCTGCCGGGAATTGGAAAGATACCCACAAAGTCATTAAAGGTGCTATGATAGCCATATTCCTATTCATTGCCATAGCTACATCTTGTGATTTATCATTTTTATTGTCATCATTTTTTCTCATTGTAGACATCATCATCAATTTATTAGACAAAATTGTAGATGTAACAGAAAGTATCGGCAATATCAACAAAGGAAGATACTTTAACATTTCTTCTCCAAATAATTTGCCAGGACTTAAACTTGGTATTGCCCCTAAATCTAAACCCAAGAAATTCATATTTAAAATATTATGAAAGTTAACGGCTCCTAACTGAGCATAAAAACCAGGAACTTTCATTTCATCGGGAACAGCCTCAATAAATGTTTTTATTTCCTCTATACTATAGCCGAACATATATGTCAATGGCTGACCAATTACATATATCAAAGAAAAAAGTATTGGAATCTGCACAAGAAGAGGCAAACAACCGCTAGCAGGATTATATTTATGCTCTGTATATAATTTCATCAATTCTTCATTAAGTTTGTTAGTATCATTTTTGTACTTCCTTTGCAGTTCCTGTATAATTGGCTGTAACTCCTGCATTTTAGCAGTCGACTTAATCTGCTTTATTGTAAGAGGAAGCAATAACAGTTTAACAAAAATCGTAAAAAGAATAATAGCTAATCCATAATTTTTAAAAGCTAAATTCTCATATATAAAATTCAAAATTATGCCTAAAAACTTCGGTATAAAACTAAACATCGCCACAATACCCCTTTTGCTTATTTAACCAGATCCTTTAGCTTACTTAACCGGATCATATCCTCCCGGATGAAACGGATGGCATTTTATTATTCTCTTAACTGACATGAAACTTCCCTTAACTATACCATACTTTGTTATAGCATCAATTGCGTACTGTGAGCAAGTAGGATAAAATCTACAGCTTGAAACACCTTTTAATGGGGATATAAATTTTTGATAAATCCTTATTAAAAATACAACTAATCTTTTTACCAAATTAAATATCCTCCTTGAATACTTCAAGCTTTCTCAACAGGTATTTCATTTCCTTTTTTACTTCTGAAAAGTTCGGCATTTCTTCACAGCTTCTTGCCACAAAAACTAAATCAAACCCTTGTTTCAATTGGCTCTCAAAATGTCTATAACTTTCTTTTATTAACCTTTTTATCCTGTTCCTTTTTACACTCTTTCCAAACTTCTTGCTTACAGTTATACCCAATCTATTCACATTACTATTATTACTTAAGACATATAGAACAAGATACTTTGCAACAAAAAATTTTCCTTTTTTATAAAGTTTAAGAAAATCTTTGTTATTTTTTATAGGAAATGTAAATATCATTATAAGGAGCTATGCCTCCGGTTATTTTTTATATTTCAGTTATATTTCATGTGCTTTAATAATATTATTATTAAAATAATATCCTTTTAAACAAAAAGACCACAATTATGCGGTCTTACGCTGAAAGAACTTTTCTACCTTTCAATCTGCGCCTTCTTAATACTTTTCTTCCATTGGCAGTTTTCATTCTTTTTCTAAAACCGTGTTCCTTTTTTCTCTGTCTATTTTTAGGCTGATATGTTCTTAACAAACCAAACACCTCCATTTCTTTTCACTAAAGTACTTAGCTACTTATATCTGCTTCATTATGTTACTTATAATATTTCCCAAAAGAAGCTTTATTTATTTTTATTTTTTTCAAATAAATATACTTCTTTCTGTATTGAATAATGCATTCAATTTCACTAATTCAATACTTTTCATAAGTACATTTAATGACAATACCCTA